>JBMOKS010000314.1:0-2039 GCA_049324355.1 Bacteroidota bacterium | reverse complement strand
AGACGAAGTAAACAGAATGACTCATTTAGGTTTTCCTGTTTATTCACTAACGGTATTGGGTGGTTGGAAGATTTTAGGCGTGATTGCTGTCCTCGTTCCAAGGTTTTCTTTGATCAAGGAGTGGGCATATGCAGGTTTCTTTTTTAATATGACAGGTGCCATCATGGCTCATCTTGCGTTGGGCGACCCCATAAGCGAACTGTTTCCCTCCGTACTACTGCTGGTATTGACAGTTGTTTCCTGGCATTTCAGACCTGCCGATCGTAAAGTTGTTTTGGTTTCTTAGTCAACATTCATTTTAATTGAATTCATATGAATCCTAAAGTTGATTGGTACTTTACTAAAAATGATCAATGGGAAAAGGAGATAAAAAAGTTACGATCCATCGTGCTTGGTTGTGACTTGATGGAAGAATTAAAATGGGGGTGCCCTTGTTACACTTTTGAAAAAAGAAATATCGTTTTAATACATGTATTTAAAGAATACTGTGCGCTTTTATTTTTCAAGGGTGCGTTGCTTAAAGACAAGAAAGGTATATTGATTCAACAGACAGAGAACGTACAAGCTGCACGCCAGATTCGTTTCACTAAACTCAATGATATTGTTAAACTGGAAAAAACAGTGAAGGCTTATATCTATGAAGCCATAGAAGTGGAAGAGGCCGGTTTAAAAGTGCCATTAAAAACGACCACTGAATTTAATATCCCCGAAGAATTTCAGAATGAGTTGAATAAAAATCGGGCATTGAAAACAGCATTTTATTCCCTTACTCCCGGAAGGCAACGTGGATATCTCTTGTATTTTTCAGCAGCCAAGCAGTCCAAGACGCGGGTGTCGAGAATCGATAAGTACCGGAAACATATTCTCGATGGGAAGGGATTGGATGATTAGTTCTGGGGAATTTATGACGAGTTCTAATTTGGGACTTTGGTCGAAAATCTTGCTTAATATAAGAACGCCTAACTGTTGAAGTGCCCTGAAAACTCAAAAACAGGGGTTGGAATGGGGTTTGTTTGCTAGGATCAAAATGGAAGTGTTTGGTTATAGTTAAGTTATAACTATATTAAGAATGGCATTTTGAATCAAAGCTGATGATTTCTCGACAGGTACTTTTTTTTCTTGCGTTTTCAGCTACGGTCAACTTTAGCGTGTTCTGTCAACCTAAGAACACGAAGGTAAAATTTACTCGCATTGATGTCTCCTCTGGACTTTCAAACTCTAACGTTACGTGTTTCACACAAGATTCTAAAGGTTTCCTATGGGTTGGTACTGCTGATGGAATAAACAAGTATGACGGTTATAAATTTGTTGTTTACCGGAAAGTATTAGGCGATACAACCAGTTTGCTTGACAATAACTTTAATACAGTTTTTACTGATAGCCGGGGAAGGATTTGGGCGAGTACCCGAAATCGGGGATTCTACTATTATGATGACAATCGTGATCAGTTTGTGGCTATTCAGGGGCTCTCTCGCAATTGTGAAGTTGTATCTATATCGGAAGATCGTGATAAAACATTGTGGATTGCGGGTGTTACCGGTCGAAAAAGTTTTGTTGCTTACCTGAATCGTAACACAAATCGTTGGGTAAAGCAAAGTGTCTCGGCTTCCAATAATTTTGTGTATGGTGTTTTACATTACTCCGCTGATGAGTATTTCTTAGCGCTTGAGGGTGCAGGACTATTTAGTTGGAATAGAAAAACTAATACAATAAGAAACGTTAGCGATGGGCAATTGAATACAAGCATTCGCAAAATTATTCTTGATGCTGACGGTAATGTTTGGATCGCGACACGTAATGGATTGAGTAAGTACGATCCCAACACTAAAAAATTTAAACACTTCCGGGTCAACCCATCCGCACCCCAAAATTCCCTTATTGTTAACGTGATCCGTGATTTGGAATTGGATGGAAAATATTTGTGGATGGCAACGGAAAATGGAGGTGTCTCGAGATTTGAACTAAAGAATGAGACGTTCACAAATTTTACTTCAGACAGGCATGATGCAAATTCAGTAAGTGATAATTCAGTATGGTCT
>JBMOKS010000313.1:14854-18369 GCA_049324355.1 Bacteroidota bacterium | reverse complement strand
GGTTTTGCTTCGGGCACCTCGTTATCAACTCCGCTGATCACCAGCCTGGTTGCCGGTGTATGGCAGCGCTATCCGGATCTTACTAATAAAGAACTGATCGCTGTGTTGAAAAAGACTGCGTCGCAGGCCAATAACCCTGATAATTTACTTGGATATGGCATTCCTAACTTCAGGGCTGTGGTGAATTACCTCGAGCCAATCGTGCAGACCAGTATCCTCGAAGTGTTTCCCAACCCGGTTATCGATACCGTTAATATTAGGCCCGATAACCCAGATGAAATCTCATCAGCGCGTGTGGAGGTGATCTCGGCGCAGGGACAGATCCTCATTCAGCAAACCATCAATTTCAGTTGGTACGCCAGAACGTATCAATCCAGTCTCGCCAGCCTGGCTACAGGCACTTATTTTATGCGGATATGGATCGGCGACCGCAAGTTTATTTTTAAGATCATCAAAGCCTGAAGAGAGAAAGCTTTTCTCGCATCATCCCGTTGGTAAATAGGATGAGATTGGTATTTTTGCGCCATTCTCAATGACGAATGACGAAGTAAGTCCCGACAGATATTGGGAAACGCATTTAATGCATTCGAGTATTCCTAATTGATAAAGACTAATCCATGACGCCCAATGCCTAATATTATCGCCCCATCCATCTTAGCATCTGATTTTGCCAACCTTGAGCGTGAGATCACCATGATCAATCAAAGTGAAGCTGACTGGATCCATGTTGATATTATGGATGGTGTTTTTGTGCCCAATATTTCTATGGGTATTCCGGTGGTAGAGGCTGTTAACCGCCATGCCAAGAAACCCCTGGATGTTCACCTGATGATCGTACAGCCGGAGCGCTATGTTGAGGCATTTCGTAAGGCCGGGGCGGAAGTTATTTCGGTTCACGTGGAAGCTTGTCCGCATCTGCATCGTAACATACAACAGATCAAGTCTCTGGGAGCGAAAGCGGGTGTGGCCATCAATCCTCACACCGCGATTATTGAATTGGAAAACATTATTGCCGACATCGACCTGGTGTGCCTGATGTCGGTAAACCCTGGCTTCGGCGCTCAAAAATTCATCGAAAACACTTACCGGAAAGTAGCCCAGCTTAAGCAAATGATCGTACATTCAGGTTCCAAAGCCTTGATCGAGATCGACGGAGGTGTAAACCAGCAAAACGCAAAACCGTTATTAGAAGCTGGGGCTGACGTTTTGGTGGCCGGCAACTTTGTATTTAGTTCGCCCAATCCGAAGGCTGTTATCAGCGAGTTGAAACGGATTTAGTTCAAGGTTCGATGTTAATCGGACCAGAAACCTCGAATGTCGAATCTGGAAACTTTGAACAAGTTTAATCCGGCAAGATTTTTGGTTCTGGAAGCTAAAAACCTGGGTATGCATAAGATTTCTCCGATCTCTTTCGTTTCTGTCGTTTCCCGAGTGTCCTTCGTCTCTCTCGTCGTCCTCGTTAGTATTCTGGCATCCTGTCAAACCAGAAGAGTAACACGAATCAACCCCGATACTCAGATCGACCTGAGTGGCCGATGGAATGACACTGACTCACGGATGGTGGCCGACCAAATGATCTACGACCTCTTCGACTCAGAGTCCTTCAAGAAATACGTCAACGAAAAGAACGGAAAACCTTCCATCGTCGTGGGCATCATCAGGAATAAAACCTCCGAACACATCGACGCCGATAATTATGTCAAGAAATTTGAAATCGTTATTCACAATTCAAACATTGCCGACCTGGTGGAGTCAGACGAGTTCAGGGACAAACTGAGGGTGGAGCGCACCCAACAGCAGGATTTTGCAGATGCCTCTACCGCAGCTCAGTTTGGTAAGGAACTGGGCGCAGATCTGATGTTGTTTGGCGAGATGACCTCTGAAACCGACATCTACAATAAAAAACGGGTGATCAATTACATCACCACCTTATTTCTCACCGATATCGAAACCAGCAAGCGCATCTGGTACGGTCAGCACGAGATCAAAAAATTTGTGAAGAACTAGCTATTCTTCCTTGCGTGTCATGAATGAAAAAAGGAGATCGAATGAGCCCGGAAGCTCCAAGTACCATGCGGATTGTTTCCGGCATGGGATTTCAACTCTGAATTCGAAAAAGGCGATCTTCGAAAGGCGCTGGAGACCTTGCAGCACAAAGACAATCTCGCCAACGGCCGGGCCCGGTTCATCTATTATGCTAACAATGGATTGTTGTTATCGGTGTTGGGTAAATATGAGGAGAGCAATGAATATTTTGAGAAGGCATTCTTGTTCGGTGAAGAATATCATGTGAATTACGTTTACGAGGCAGCATCGTACTTCACCAATCCAAACGTAACTGTTTATCGTGGTGAAGACCATGAACACCTGATGGTGTTGTACTTTAAGGCCATCAACTATCTCAAGATGAATAAGCCGGAACAGGCACTGGTGGAATGCCGGCGCCTAAACATCCGGTTGAACCAACTCAGCGACAAATACGCTTCCGAAAATAAATACCAGCGCGATGCCTTTGTTCACGTGCTCATGGGCATTATCTACCAATCTACCAAAGATTATAACAATGCTTTTATAGCCTACCGGAATGCTGTTGAGGTTTACGAGGATGACTACACGAGGATGTTCGACATGCAAGTGCCCGGACAGCTAAAAAAGGATTTGTTGAATACGGCATGGTGGATTGGCTTTCATGAAGAATTTGAGTTGTTCAAGACCAAATTCGAGATGCCCGATTATCAGGCGCCGTTGCCGGGATCGGAGCTGGTATTCTTTTGGCACAACGGTCTGTGCCCGGTAAAGAGTGAGTGGAGCATTAACTTCGCCATCGACAGGCGCGATCAGAACACCTTTGTATTTACCAATCAGAATCTTGGTATTGCTTTCCCCTTTCATGTAGAAGAGAAAGACAGGGGAGACCTGTCCAAGATCGAGGTGTTCAGGGTAGCCTTTCCGCGTTATCTCGAACGCCCACAATATTTTCAATCGGCGATGCTTGAAGTGGACAGCTCACAGTATATGCTGGAGCGCGCAGAAGATATCAACAAGATCGCTTTTCATAGTCTGCGCGAGCGCATGATGATGGAGTTTAGCAAAGGATTACTTCGCGTGGCGCTGAAAAAAGCGACCGAATACAGTGTTAAAAAAGAGAACGATGGCCTGGGTGCATTGATCGGCGTGATGAATGCCATTACTGAAAAGGCAGATACCCGTAACTGGCAGACTTTACCACATACGATCCATTATGCCCGAGTGCCGATGAAGGAAGGTAAAAACGAAGTGAAATTCACTATAAACGCCGACCAGGAACACGCCGATTATAATTTTACCTATCAGGCCGCCCAGAATCAAACACTTTTTCACACCTTTTCCTCGTTAGAAACCTCATATGGTCCGGCAAGGCCTTATTAGAATAGCTATGCACGATGTGCTTAATTATAAGATTTCCACTAACTTTAGCTTTTTAAAAGCCAGATTAATAATGGCTTATATGTTTATTATCAAGAGCCTAAACATAC
>JBMOKS010000313.1:5165-14844 GCA_049324355.1 Bacteroidota bacterium | reverse complement strand
ATTCTGAAGCGCCTCCTGATCACATTTGCCCTGCTTGTTGGCCTGGCCGGCATACCTTCGGTCTTTGCGCAATATGAAACTGAGCAAGAGGCTACTATACCTCTCGATTACTTCTACATCAAAAGGCAAAAAAGCGGGATGCTTCGTGCGTTGCTGAGTAAACTTCATTTCGGCCTAAGCACTGGCTACGGCAGCACAACTTTTAAACACAAACTATCGGGCTTTGGCATTTTGCAGAATCCGGATTCAATGCCCAAGCTGTTCAGTTCCGGCAATGTTACGTCGGGTTACGCCAACTGGTTTAACAATGTGCGAACGTCGACCAACGTCGTCACGGCGGGGGCGTTTACTGTCAACTCTGATACGGCCAAGATCGGATTCAAAAGCAAGGCTTTTAGTATTCCACTAAAAGCTACTGTGCACGTGGAGTTCAATCGCTATAGAGTAGGCGGTGGATACTCCATCGAATACATGCACATCGGCAACTTTAGACCTTTGAGTTATTCGGGCGATATTGGTAGTTTTTCGCCGGAGGTCTCCAGCCTATTTTTAAAACACTACTTTGGAATGCTGGGTGCGATGGTGTATCGCTATTATGAATATGCCCTTGTGGTAGATCTCAATGTTGGTGGTTACGGCTTGGGTAAGAGGTTCGAAAAAAGTCTCATCAAGCGGGGTGTTTACGTGAACCTCGGTGCCACCGTTGAGCGGGAAATGTCTGAGTATTTCCGTTTGTTTGTTAGACCTTCATATGAGATCAAGGGATATAAACTTACTATTCCTGAAAGCGGGCAGACCATCAATCACAGAGCCAACGCTTTTTACTTCAACGTCGGCGCCACCTATCGGTTCCCTGAGCTCAGACGATGTTTTCTCAAAACATGCCATGCGCAGCTCAACCACGCCCATGGCAATCGTGAGTACCGCAGCCGCCGGCATCCCTTCTACAAAAAACAAAACCCCCACTACGGCGAAAACTATCCTGTGCTCATTAAATACAAGGGAAAGAACAAGAAGAAGCTAAACCCATACTAGCTGTTTCATCGTTCGCCTTTTGAAAGGCAGAGCTAAAATGCCAAGGGCAAAAGAAGAGGTTTAAACGTCAACTTGACCCTCTACTGGAGGTCATGAACATTGAACTTTGAACAACATCTTCTCAGAGCGACTTTAGTTCCGATTGCCACGACGAACCGAGCGCGAATTTGCTTGCGAAACTCTCTGCGAAAAGAGCAACTTTGACAGTCGAATTTTGTGGGTTTTTCTGCTTTTTAGCTTATCTTGCACGGCTGTAAAAAAACGTGTTTACGGCTTAAAAAAAGCAACTAAATGGCAGAAGAAACCGGTGGTTTGCCGCCAGGCAGACAAAGCATTATACCGATCAACATTGAGGATGAAATGAGGGGCGCCTACATCGATTATTCGATGTCGGTTATTATCTCCCGGGCACTCCCGGATGTACGTGACGGATTGAAGCCCGTGCACCGCAGAGTACTTTACGGAATGCAGGAGTTAGGTGTAAACTACAATAAGCCTTATAAAAAATCAGCCAGGATCGTCGGTGAAGTTTTGGGTAAGTACCACCCGCACGGAGACGCCTCTGTTTATGATACCATGGTTCGCATGGCCCAAGACTGGTCGCTACGCTATACGCTGGTAGATGGTCAGGGTAACTTCGGGTCTATTGACGGAGATTCACCTGCGGCGATGCGTTATACTGAAGCACGCCTCCGCAGAATCGCAGAAGAGCTGCTGGCTGATATCAACAAAGATACGGTTGATTTCCAACCCAACTTTGACGACTCATTAACGGAGCCATCGGTACTGCCGGGTAAGCTGCCTAACCTGCTCGTTAATGGCTCATCGGGTATTGCTGTGGGTATGGCCACCAACATGGCCCCGCACAACCTTCGCGAGATCGTAGACGGGATCGTGGCTTTTATCGATAACAGAGAGATATCGATACCCGAGCTGATGAAGTACATTACTGCGCCCGATTTTCCTACAGGCGGCATCATCTATGGGATGTCAGGCGTGCAGGAAGCTTTCCTTTCCGGCCGTGGCAAAATTCTGGTTCGCGCCAAGGCTGAGATCGTGACGACCAGCAGTGGCAAAGATCAGATCATCGTGACCGAGATCCCCTACATGGTGAACAAAGCGATGATGATCGAGAAGACCGCTGCGCTCATCAACGAAAAGAAGATCGAAGGCATCTCCGACATTCGCGACGAATCTGACCGGGACGGCTATCGCATTGTGTATGACCTCAAGCGCGATGCTATTCCCAATATTGTTTTAAACAACTTATTCAAATACACGCAGCTGCAATCCACCTTTGGGGTAAACAATGTGGCACTCGTCAAGGGTCGCCCGTTGACTTTGAACCTGAAGGACCTCATCAAACACTTTGTGGACCATCGGCATGAAGTAGTGGTGAGAAGAACCAAGTTCGAATTGGCGGAAGCGGAAAAGCGTGCTCACATCCTTGAAGGATACCTGATCGCCCTCGACAATCTCGATGAGGTGATCACGTTGATCCGTAGTTCAAAAGATCCCGATACGGCGAAAGACGGCTTGATGACCCGCTTCGGATTGTCAGAGATCCAGGCTAAAGCCATCCTCGACATGCGTCTGCAGCGCCTCACCGGCCTCGAACGCGATAAAATACAGCAGGAGTACCAGGAAGTGAAGGAACTGATTGCACGCCTGAACGACATCCTCGACAATGAACCGCTGCGCATGCAGATCATTAAGGATGAATTGCTGGAGTTACGTGAACGCTATGGAGACGATCGCCGCACGGAAGTTGTTCACAGCGACGACGACATCACCGTAGAAGATATGATCCCCAACGAAGACATGGTGATCACCATTTCTAATCAGGGATATATCAAAAGAACATCGTTGTCGGAATACCGTACGCAAGGACGAGGTGGCGTTGGCTCCCGCGGTGTAAGCACCAAAGACGACGACTTCACTGAGCACCTGTTTATCGCCCAGGCGCACAATTACCTTCTCATTTTTACCGATCAGGGTAAGTTGTACTGGAAGAAGGCATATGAAATTCCCGAAGGCAACAAAATTTCCAAAGGAAGAGCCATTCAAAACCTGATCAACATCGAGCCTGGCGACAATGTACGAGCCATCATCAATGTAAAAGATCTTCAGGACGAGAATTATCTCAACAATAACTATCTCATCCTGTGTACCGAAAAAGGTATCATCAAGAAAACTTCGCTGGAAGCTTATTCAAGGCCTCGTCAGGGAGGTATTAACGCCATCACGATCCACGATGGTGACCGGCTGTTGAATGCATCGCTCACCAATGGCAACAATCACATCATCATTGCCAAGAGCGAAGGTAAAGCTGTTCATTTCAACGAGTCGCAGGTCCGCCCGATGGGACGCACAGCCGCTGGCGTGCGTGGTGTAACGCTTGATAGCGACACTGACAAAGTTATTGGCATGGTTTGTATCACCCGCAGTGATGCCAACCTGCTGGTGGTTTCCGAAAAAGGTTATGGGAAACGTTCGCTCATAGACGACTATCGCATCACAAATCGGGGTGGAAAGGGCGTAAAAACCATCAATATTACTGACAAAACTGGCAAACTTGTTGCCATCAAGGAAGTGATCGACGAAGATGAACTGATGATCATCAACCGCTCGGGCATCACCATACGCATCGAAGTAAAAGAACTTAGGGTCATGGGACGTGCCACGCAGGGTGTAAGGTTGATTAAGCTTAATGACGACGATCGCATTTCGTCAGTGGAGAAGATCCAGAAAATCGAGGGTGAAAAAATTGACGGTGAAACTGAAACTTTAAATCAACCAACCATATAAAACAATACCGAGATGAAACGGATACTATTTTTCATAATGATGTTGGCGTCGTTTGCAGGTTTTGCACAAAAGCCAGTAAAACCCAATCTCAATAAAGCGCTGGGATTCTGGAAAGACGGAAAACTGGCGGAGGCGAAAGAGATGATCGATGCCGCTACCACCTACGAAAAAACAATGAACGATGGTAATACTTGGTACTACCGCGGTTTGATATATGCTTCGCTGGATACAACATCCAACGAACAATTTAAGGCTCTGGAAAAAGAGCCGTTGAAGATAGCCCTTGAATCTTTTGCCAAAGCCGATCAATTGGCTAAAGGTGGAAAGGAATATTTCGTCACCGACGCCACCGGGGTGATGCCTATTCCTAAAACACAACAGATACAGATGCTGGCCAACTACTATCTGAATAAGGGTGCTGGATTGTATCAGGAAGACAAGCTTGAAGAGGCGCTAAGTTATTTTGAAAAAACTCAAACTGTCTATCCGCAAGACACCACGGCTTATTTCTATGCAGGCTTTGTAGCTAATTCGCTTGAAAACTACGACAAGGCATTGACGAATTTTGAAAAGTACCTTGAAAAGGGCGGAAAGTCTACCGATGCCTATTCTTTGATGATCAATATCAACAGTGGTCCGAAAGAGAACAAAGAGAAGGCTCTCGCCATTGCGCGCGAAGCAAAAGCCAAGTTTCCTCAAAACAGCGACTTCCCTAAAGTTGAAATAGGGTTGCTCATTGACCTCAACAAAGTAGACGAAGCCAAGACGGGCCTGGAACAAGCGATCGCGAAGGAACCGGGCAATAAGATCTATCATTTCTACCTGGGCTATGTGAACAGCAAGCTCGAGAAATGGGACGATGCTAAAAAGAATTTCGAAGAAGCACTGAAAATTGACCCTCAGTATTTTGAGGCCCAGTATTACCTGGCCCAGCTGTACCTCATCGAGGCCGACAAAGTGAGAAACCAGATCAAAAATCTGGGTATCTCCGCAGCCGACAAGAAGAAGCAGATAGAGCTTGACAAGACCCTCGTTGAAAAATATAAAATCGCTTTACCCCACTGGGAGAAGGCGGAAAAGCTGAACCCTAAAGATGTGGATGTGCTGGATAAATTAAGCGCAATCTATTATTACCTGGGTGAAGATGCCAAGCTGGAACGCGTGAACAAACGCCTCAAAGAACTTGGTGTAGAGAATAATTGATTATTTCTTGCGATATTTGTATCAAGGAGCCAGGTGATGCCTGGCTTTTTTTATAGTTACCCTACTAATTGCCTGTATTTTGACATTTAACGACTTCAATTTTGACCCGCGGTTGATCGATGGCCTCGATGCAATGGGATATGAAAAGCCAACCCCCATCCAGGAAAAGACCATACCGGCCATATTAGCCGATCGCGATATTATTGCCTGTGCGCAAACCGGCACTGGAAAAACAGCGGCCTATATACTGCCCATTCTCAATAAGATCATTCATTCCGAGAATCGTCATTTAAACACACTCGTTATTGCACCTACCCGCGAGTTGGCTCAGCAGATCGATCAGCAAGTAGAAGGCTTTAGCTATTTTCTGGGGGTGAGCTCACTATCGGTATACGGCGGCAGCGATGGGTCAGCATGGGATCAGCAGCGCAAGGCTATGGAAGAAGGAGCCGACATCATCATCGCGACACCCGGACGCCTCATTGCCTTGCTGGCAGCAGGAACGATCAATTTCAAACACCTGAAGCACCTGGTGCTCGATGAGGCGGATCGTATGCTCGACATGGGCTTTTACGAAGACATCGTGCGTATCATCAATTACCTTCCGGAACAAAGACAAACCCTGTTATTTTCCGCCACCATGCCTCCGAAGATAAGGATACTGGCCAACAAGATCTTAACCACTCCCGAGGAGATCAACATCGCGATCTCCAAACCGGCGGAAGGCATCGTTCAGCAGGCCTATATGGTATATGATCATCAGAAGATAGGTTTGCTGAAACGGATATTGAAAAATGACCACCATCAGAGCATCATTATCTTTTCTAATTCTAAGGATAATGTGAAGAAACTCGGTTCTGAATTGGCACGAGCAGGTTTACAAGTTAAGGCATTTCATTCGGACTTGGAGCAGGTTGAGCGCGAGGAGATCATGAACCAATTCAAAAACCGCCAGCTGCAGATCCTCATCGGTACCGACATCCTTTCGCGCGGTATTGATGTGGAGGGCATCGGACTGGTTGTAAATTTTGATACGCCTCACGATCCCGAAGATTATATCCATCGCATTGGTCGCACGGCCCGCGCCGAGAGCACCGGTGTGGCAGTGACCTTTATCAACGAAAAAGATCAGCGCAAATTTGTTCGCATCGAAAAGCTGATAGGAAAAGAGATTGCAAAATTGCCTTTGCCTGCAGAACTGGGCGAAGGCCCTCGTTTCAAGCCTGAGTCTACCACCCGCAAAAATCGATTTAACAAATCTCGGAAGAACATAAGACGCCGAAATAAACCGAAGTAGTTCATTTGTTCCTCGTTCCCATGTTGCCTGGTTCGCGGTTTTGAAGTTTCTTGTTTCAGGTTCAAGGTACCTCCGATAAAAATTCAATGGTTGAATTGACAACCAAACTTTGACATTGACGTCTGCGTGTCGCTGTAGCTCAGCGGAAGACCAGGCTTTCGTAGACGGTTTTGATATTCTCCTCTTCTTTGAGTCAATGTTCGGCAATTTTTGGTTTGTTGATCGCCTTTTTCTTGACGTCGCTCATCTCACGATTCGCATATAATATGACGGCCACAATAAGGTAGAAGCCTGCAAGAATAGCATACCCGAGATAGTCGCTTTGCAGCGCGCGGTTTAGCACGATGGCTGCGGTGATGCTGATGAACAACAAAAAAAGGAACGCGAGGCCCGCGAGAATGGCTAGCTTAAGAAGATTGGCAATGATCACTTCAAGATCCTCTTTGAGGTTCTCTTTCAGGTTCTGAACACCTTTCTCGGCATACCGGAAAGGTGTGATCAGCGTGGCTGCGGCCTTGTAAAAGAATTCTGTTGCTGTCATATGTTGTCTGATACCCGAGATATTTTTTCGTCTGTAACAAGCTTTATTTTGCTTTGCGCCACGGCTTTGTCGATCAGTTTATCGGCTTCTTCTCTGATGCGGCGGCGTGTATTTTTTCCCGTATCAGGAGCAACCAGTACACCTAAAACAGTCCCCATTCCCAGACCCAATAAAAAAATGAAACAACTCTTGATATCCATAAATCCTGGCGATTGATCACTAAAGGTAGTTCAAATCTGTACCTGTGAATCAGCGCTTAGCGGCTGGAGGAATAGGAGGAAATAATTACCCAAAAGGGCCGATATTGTGGAATCAGAACGGATACCCAATGGCAATGTTGAGCACGAGGTTGTCTCTGCGCCAGCCGGGGCTACTAAAATCGATCTGTTTCATCACCCAGCGCTCATTTTCCGGCAAATAGGGTTTTCGAATCGGAAAAGCGAGATCGAAACGCAGTACGAAAAAATTAAAATCGAGACGAAGTCCGACACCGGTTCCCACAGCGAATTCATCCATGAACGTGCTGCGATTGAATCGCCCACCCGGGCGATTGATGTCGTTACGGATCAGCCAGATATTGCCGGCATCAAGAAATACAGCGCCTTTGAGGGTAGGGGTGATGTCGTGGCGCCATTCGGCATTGGCTTCCAGTCTGATGTCGCCGCGCTGGTCGATGAATAATTTTCTGTTCTCTGACGAGGGGTCGCTGCGCACGTCATAAGTTCCAGGTCCGATGGAGCGCGCCGGAAAGGCGCGGATGCTGTTGGAGCCGCCGCTGGAAAATTGTTTGATGTATGGCAACGTTGTAGAGTTACCGTAGGCATAACCGATGCCGCCAACCAGCCGCGAAGCAAATGTATTGTGTTTATCAAGTCGCCAGTAGTACCGAAAGTCGATGTCGCCGCGCGCGTATTGTGAATAGACCGATCCAAAAAGTGTTAGTGGCTGCTGATCAGACTCGCCCACCAGCGATTGTGCCTGCAGCAAATGCACCAGGTTTCCGGCGATGTCGGCGTTGCCATTGAAGTAAAAATGCGATCGTGAGTAATTCCGTATCCTGAACTTCTCTTCACGTTGTTCATTAAGCTGTGTGTTTAAAGTGTACGCGTATCGCGCACCCAATATGAACTGGTCTTGAAAAGAATTTCTGACCAAAGGATTTTGTTGTAACAGAAAATCGAATTCCGCGGAGGTTCTTCCGAGGTGAACAAAGTTTATATCGACCGGATAGAGCTCGTGAGTTTTCAGCGTGTTCTCGCGCCAGGTATAGCCAAAAGAGGTATGAAACGAATTCAACTGGAAGAATTGTATTCGCTTTTGCAACCTGAATCCGAGGATTGCTTTCGTGGTGGGTAGATATTTTCTCGAAGGATAATAGATCCTAAATGGAGAAATGAACCGCGGCACCGACAGGCTTGATTCCAATCCAAGCTCAACAGCATTTAACGGCGTTGCCTGTTGCCGACTTACCTGCACCTCGTAGGCTGTGTTGAGCGAGATGTCGAATTTTTCGGCACCCTTGAAAATGTTGCGATCGGTATAGCTTAGTGTGAGGCCAGGGCCCACAAAGTTGTTGGATTTCGACACCGCCTGCATTTCGGCACGAATAGATTTTTTATATAGCTGTGTGAGGTAGATGCTGGCATTGAGCAGGGTGGAGTCTCTCGGCGATTCATAGAACTTTATGTTTACGAATTTAAAGACACCTAAACTCATCAGGTGACTGATGGTAAACTCCCGGTCTTCGCGTCGGTAGATGTTACCGGGCCTGAGGTTGATGACGCCGGTAATGATATTCGGGCGGAAATTTTTCTGCGCGTCGAAATAGTGGTATCCATTCACATACAAGGTGTCTGTCTTGTGCGAAACCGTGTCCTTCCCCAGCGTAAAATCGGGGTAAACATAGATCCTGTCCAGAGCATAGATTCTTTTTGCCTTTTGTGGAACACCGCGTTCCAAAGTGAGCGCGAGATCAACTTGCCTTTTCCCAACCGTGCTGTCGGCGTCAAACAGAAGGTGTCGGTCGTCGAAGAAAAAGAATCCAAAATTCTCCAGGGTTTCTTCGATGCGCGTTTGTTCGGCTTGAAGACGTTCAAGGTTAAAAGGCTGATCGGGTTTGAGGTATGACTCGCTTTTGATGGTGTCGATATTTTCGAACAGTACGTCGCTCTTCGGATAGTCTATGTTCCGTAAACGATATGCGGGTCTCACGGCGGCTGTATAAATTACTTTGCTTTTCTTTCGCTTTGTTCTCACTTCATAATTTACCGTGGCATCAAAGAAACCCTGGTTGTATAACATTCCCTTGAGTAGTGAGGTTTTTTGTTTTGGATCCACGTCGCCGATCAGCACAGGTGCCTGTCCGAATTTCTTTTTGATAAAATTCCGAAATCCTTTTTCCTTCTTGGGGTTTCCAGCCTTATAGTAGAACCATATGCCCGGACGCATGCCCAGAATAGATTTGTTGGGTTTTGGAAGCAGTTTTTCTTCCAACTGACTTGCAAGTATCTTTTTAGAACTCACTTTTCCGATAGGCCTGATCCTGATCTCCACGTCGGTGTACAAAGCTTCTCCTTCCGGAATAAATTTGGCTCCCGAGCAGGCTGTCAGAACAAGAGTTACAATCATCATAACGTACGACACCCTTGCCTGACTGCTGGCCGTCGTGCCGATGTTATGGCTTTTGGTTGGCATTGGCTTTAAAGAGTTCGCGGAAAGTATTGTAATCTTTGATGTATATCAATCCTGCGCCGGTCTCGGTGAGATCGCCGTCAATCATGTCGTAGTTGCTGTTT
>JBMOKS010000313.1:0-5155 GCA_049324355.1 Bacteroidota bacterium | reverse complement strand
TCTGAAACCTGTGATGCGGAACCGCCCGTCAGGAGTAAGTTTGTATTCCAGTGCCAGGTCGCCGATGTAGTTTGTTACTGACTGATCGGTGTTTTCACCCTCGATGTCGATGTTGCCTGACAGTTTTACGACCAGCCTGTCGTTCAGGAAATTTTTTGAAACGCCGAGCTGCAGTTCCGTTTGTCCCTGAGCTTCCCCTGTGGAATAGTCTTCATACGATTTTACGTCGAAACTTAGCTCTATGCCCTTTACATTCTCCGAAAGCCTGTTGAGTTGTTCTGTTAATATTTTGCTTACGCTGCTTCGCGCTGTGCCTTCGAATCCGCCGGTTTGGCGTTCCAAAGGATTTTCAGAAACAAAACGTTTTAGGATCAACAACGCAAATACCTGCTTGTTCAGATCAGACTCGCGGGTATTGATGTCTTGCAAGGCGGCGTATACATTTCCGCCCAGCACATTACGATCTTCCATTGGCATGTCGAGCCGGAAGCTGATGTCGGGTTTTAGCAACTGGTCGCCGATGTGCAGGTAAACTAAAAATGGCAATCGCTGTTTGTACTGGTTAACGAGCTGCTGATCGGAGCCCAGCAGCTGATTGGATAAAAGTTCGATCGGGGCGGTTTCTACTTTATACACAGCATCAATGTCCATTTCGGCATTGAGTGGATCGCCAAACCAGGCCAGGGTGCTACCTTTTTCGATATCGAACTCACGTTTTAAAAACCTGTAGAACGTAAGATTATAAGTGCCTTCAGATATTTCATAACGACCCGTAAGCTGAAGGTCTCCCGACGGTTCTATTTCAACGGTGAGTGTTGAATTTCCTTTTACGGTAAGCATATCGCCAGTGGCGGGATCGATGACGATGGAAAAAGTCTCCTTGTCGTTTAATTCGACCTTGGCCGTCAGATCAACGCCCATGAAAGTAGATGCTAGGGTATCGGCGGGGTTGATCGACTTTACAAATGGGTCGTGCTCGAAAGTGCGGTCTACAAACTTTACGATACCTTCCTGGTCCATCACCGAAGCTTCCTCTTGCGGAATGACATATGTGAGGTGACTGTCATCGCTCAGGTCTACTGAGACATCTACCACCGGTTCGTATAGCGTGCCCTGTATGAAGGCGTTGATGTTGGCATCTATCTTGCCATAAAAAAGTGTATTGTCTTTTGCCGACGTATTCATGAGCTGAAAATTGGTTGTCTTCGCTGTGGTCATAGGTTCGATAGTTTTTTGTGGCAAGTTTTCCGCTGATGATGGCCGTGTTCTTATTTTCATCGCGTATGGTAAAGTTGTTCAACACTATCCCTGAACGATTAAAGGTAATGATCTCACGGTCTAGACTGAACGTACTGTTTACGTATGTGGAATGAAATGCCGCATTTTTAAACGTCAGGTCACCGATCACCTGAGGGCTCTCCACTGTTCCGGAGATATTCAGTGACCCACTCAACAACCCTTTAGCTTCGCGGATTTGCCCCATGCTGAAGGGTTCGATCACGGAAAGATCAAATTTGAATACATTCATGACGAGGTTGATGGACGTGCTTTTGCCAGCCAGGTAGTAACCTTCTGCCCGAAGATCGTTTTCGCCGCCCTGCATGGTCAACAGCATGTTGAATCGGTCTGCCGTTTTTCGCTCAACGGCCAGTGCTACATCTCCCCAGGGTTTTTCTGTAACCGAGAAGTTATTGATCCTGATATCGGACGTGAATGCCAGGGTATTGGGCATCGGAATAAATTTTATGTTACCATGCAGTAGACCGGAAACGGGCTTTTCCTGTGAGATCATGCTGAACAAATATTCGAGATTCAACTCCTGGAAGCCCAGCACCAGTTCCTTGTTCTGGTCGTTGGAACGAAGCATGATCTTTTCGCGTCCGTTTACGAGTTCCAGATGGTGAGCAATAATTTTTTCGCCACCAAATCTGACATAATTATCGGTGGGCACCTGCCATGTTTCGTAGTTCAGTTTTATTTCCTCGGGTATTAGGTGTATTTCGTATTCACCGGGCAGACTGTGGAAGACAGCACCGATTACATATTTGTAGATATCGAGAGAGTCGAGAATGATCATGTTGGTATGGATGGAGTCGTTGGCCACCGTTCCATTGAATTCGAGCCCATCCACACGCATTGAATCGTACATGATCTCGTCGGCAAAAATGTTGTAATTCAAGGAATTTTGATCTGAATGGGTACTCACAATCAATGATTTGATATTTGCCTTGGTATATTCAATTTCTGTGACCTCTATCCGCATATCCAGCTTTTTGGTTTTGCTGTCGAATTCTCCTGAAATTTCTCCAGGTACAAACGAGTTCAGTTCGGGTATCAGGATACCGCTTAGCAGTTCGGTCTTTTTTAGCTTTACAAAGAAATTGAATTCCTGATCTGCTGTGTTTTTGCCGATATCTTCGATGTGCAGTTTATAATACGTAGTGAAATATTGCCTTAAAACTCGAGGTAAAGCGAAGAGGTTGATGGTGCCCTCGAATTTAGCGTCGAGTATATCCGACTCAACAACAATTTCTGATAAACCTTCCTGGTCGAGAGAGGCAAACAGCAACGAGTCTACCATGTAAAGGGCTTCACCATTGTAGAGGGCCACCTTTCTTATATCAACGGTTCCGTTCAGCGATCTGAAATCGGCGGTAGCCAGATCTACTTTCAACATACCTCTGGCGCGCAACGGGCGCTCGGCTATATGCAATTCTTTGAAATTGGAATTCTTGAGGTCGAGAAAAAATGAATATCGCGGAATGTCTTCGCGATAATTCAAACTGCCATAGATATAGAACGCCAGGTTTTCGTCATTCAGTTTTGCTTCGGCAGTGAACACCGCATTTTCTACTTTGCCATCGATGTTAAGATCTTTGTATACATAGTTTTGGTATTCAAAATGTTCTATGGTGCCTCTGAACCGGGTATTCATTTCTTTGATGGCAAGTCCGGTGCCGGCAATGGTGGCTTTCATTCGAACCTTGCCCATGGTTTGGGGCTGACCTAGCAGTAAGCCTGCGTTGAAGTCGTTTACGTGCAGCTGCGCATCGTAGCCTCGCGTTGCCGACGCTGAGTCGAGATTTATCTTTCCTTCGAAAGAAACATCGCCAAGGTCGCTGGTGAGCAATGTTTTGAAGTTTGCGTTTTCAAGTGTGCCACGAAAGTGACCAGCCATGTGGATCCTCTGCGGCAGTACCATAGTTTGAGGAAGCATGGTGTCAGGCAGAATGGCTTGAATGTTGGGCCCCGAAGTTTCAAAACCTTGAAGATCGATATTCATTGTTGTATGCTTCATGTCGGGGAGCCCTGCAATGGCACCACGCATTTGAACTTTTGTATCTTTTAAAGTACTCAGGGTTGCATGGTTGATGACAATGTTTTTCACAAGGCCTGTCACTTTAGCGTCTAAATTCAATGTGCTATTGCGGTTTAACTTTATCGGTAAGCTATCACCCAAATTGGGGATGAAGTAAAGGATGTCATCATAAGCTACCTTGCATTTTAATAGGCTTGCGTTGACTTTTGACTGTGGATAAGTTTGTGTAATTGTTGATAAGCTCTGAAATGAAATAACGGCCTTGATCTTTAACCTTGACTTTTTCGTTGATAACGCCAGATTGTGAAGGTCAAGCGACTGATCTGTAAGCGATACGCTACCTGAAAGAGATTGAATTGAAAAACCATTTTTCTCCAGCAGTGACATATCATGCAGCTCGAGAGTAGTTTCAATACCTTTAGAATTAATATTTTCGGCGTCGACGTTTAGGTTCGATATCCAAAGGTGATCTGCATCGAACGATCGTTTTTTCCAGGGTTTTCTGAAGTCATAGTATTGTAAGGCGTTGCCTTGAAGGTCCAGCTTCTTTACACTGAAATCCCATGTGTTCCCGGCAGCAGATGGTGTGCTTTCGACTAGCAATGAGTCGTGGCTTGGAGGGAGAGCGGGAACTGTTCGCTGATGATAAGCTAGAAAGCTGTTGTATAATAAAAATTTATCGAGATCAATACGTTGATCTTTGAGGTTGATCTCGTTGGCATCGAAGGCCAGTTCACCCAAGTCAACCCTGATGAATTGTTGAAGGCGTTGTTGCGCGTAATCGGCCCGAACATTCATCAGTCGTACTTCTCTTACGCCTACATCGAAAGGGAAAGGCTGTGTCTCGGCAACTTCTTTGGTAACCACAGGCGATTTGGTCTGCACAAAGTTTACGCGTGCGTTTTCGAGGTTTAATTCATCGACCTTGACGGTTAATGTTTCGAGGTCGAACTTATCCATCGACAAGTTGAGGTTCCCGAAATTAACGTTTACCAGATTTCCTGAAAGGGAGTCGTGAAACTGTAAGCGTACGCTCTGAAGTTCAATATCCTGGATAGAAAATTTCCAGCCAGCTTGCTCAAGCGTGTCGGGTGTTGCTGTGGAGTCGCCGGCGAATGCTTTTAGGATATAGGTGAAGTTAAAAGTAGTGTCTTGCTCCGGGCGATGAACAAACGCCGCACAGTTTTCGAGGTTCACAAGATTCAGTTCTACTTCTCTGCGGGTGAGTCCCCAAAGGTCAGTGTCGATCAGCAGCCTGCCCGTATAAAGCAGCGTGTCCTGTGATTGATCTTCCATGTACAGCCCTTCCAGCACGATCGATTTTGGGAAAGAAATGCTGATGCCCTCAAGCGATACCTTTGTGCCAATTTTTTCCTGAAGAAAAGAAACTGCTTTTTGTGTGAGCTTGGTTTGGACGGCGGGCAACTGTATCAGTAAAGCTAAGGCGATGAGCAGTAACACCACTGATATCAATGTCCAACCAATGACTTTGAATAATTTCCTTAAAATTGTTTTAACATACGGATGGGTCTTCATGAGATACGCTTTTGTGCACTGAAGCTCAAAAATTTATACCCGAACTTGGTCGAAGTTCAAGGTCAAAATTCGAGGTTCGAAGTTCAAGGTTCGAAGGTCGACCTGAACCCGGGATATTGATTCTAAAACATAGAATCCCAAGCTAAACGTTTGTGTACATAATTCCACAGTAAAAGTTTATCGACAGTACATATTTTAAGGCTTCCCCTTACCGGCTGTAGCCTTTCGTGTGGCACACGAATAGAACCTAGCCCGATTGAACGTTGCGAGATCCGGACATGAGACTTCGATCATTTTTAA
>JBMOKS010000312.1:16412-18455 GCA_049324355.1 Bacteroidota bacterium | reverse complement strand
CTGCCACACCGTACGATCTTATCTTGCTGTTGATATACACAGCCCATTCACCCCACCAGGATAACTCGCGCTCATGATTATGATATACAAATTGGCAATCTTCCAGAAGCCCAATTGATTCTAATATTGACTTGATATTTTTTTCAGCTCGACTCGAATAAAGAAGATCTATCGTTACTTCCCAATATTCATCGCCAATCGTGGTGATCCACACGTCGGCTACTTCATCTCTACTAAGATGCCTGATAAATTCTTGCTGAAAGGATTTCTTTTCCTCTATAGAATAATCCTGATGAACACGAAGCGTTAGCGATGTTTTGTCTGCAGCAATTTTTTTTCCCCAATCACTCATGGATATTATGACGTTCAGTAAGATTTAATTTAGTCTGGCCTAACACACAATATTATCTACTGGCTGCGAAATGTTATTGCATGAAAAAAAAATCATATTTTATTTATCATGAAACTACAATACATTACTCTTTTTTACTTTTATGCCACATAAGCAGAATTGCCTTTGAGCGCCCAACTCAAAGGAGTCACACGAGTAGAGCCGTAGGACATTTCTTTTTCATGAGGACGTTAAAACTTGCTGAAAGCTCTACTCTTTTTTCTTTCGTCATTAGATCGGCTATTTTCAGCAAAAGAATATTTTTAAAAATGCTGGTTTGATACTCATGCAAACGTTTTAGAAAAAAAGCCAGTTATTTTTCGGACAAAATCCAGCCGAAAATAAGGATTCACCGTATCTTTGTGGAAGAATACATGACTTAACAAAATACAACTGTATTCAAGTGCGCTACCCACCCTCGTCACGCGCAAATTCAGAAGATCGATCAACGGCAAATTCCTAACTAAAAATTAGAGTAATGAAAAAAGTATTATTCGCAGTAGTACTGTTTGTTTTTGTGGTTTTAATTCTGAATGGCCTAAAGCTCATGGCGTCAACCATTCAACCCGTCGAAAAGAAAAGCTGCGTTGGCTATACAGTTATTGAAGCTGGAAAAGGCATCAATTGCCATGGTGATACCGTGGCTCTTCGGAAAAAACATGGGTATTATGAATTGACAAAAACCGAGGAAATAAAAACCGGAAACTTGGACTAATAGTGTAAACTATTCCTTCTCACGTTTGATCTTTACTTTGGTCATCGGCCCCACTTGGATGGGCACTTTCTCAACTTCAATATTTGCAGCTTCAAGACCATACATTTCCTCTGTCGATAAACTGATAGACTTGATCAGTCGATATCCGGCAATGATGAATCGTTCGAAAGTGGATATCTCGCTGTCGGCAGAAGCCCACGAGTGCAGTATAACAAATTTGAAATCCGCCATCATACTGTATTTGTGCAGAGAGGGGTATGGACTGGTAAGATCAATCTCTCCAGCGTCAGCCATTTCATGAATGATCTTATTAAAGATCGAGTTCACCCGGTGCGGTGTCTTAAATCCTAGTCGAACGGAAATAAAGAAACATCGTTTGGGGATTATGGTTTGCACTGAATACTTGCTGGTAAACGGACTGTCAACAGTTTCGACATGCAGAAACCAAAATACATCCGCGCGCTTGGGTCTCTTTTTGAAGATCGAATAAATAATATTGGAATCAATATATCTTCGGCTATCGGCTACTGCTAGGAAAACAAGGTTGGTAGCTTCTTTCGCAATAGTGTGATCTTCCTGAAGTTCTTTCAGCATAGCCTCATAATGCCGCAAGTCAACAAATTCGGTATGACGTTGCCTCAGCTTGCGGGCTTTCAGCAAGATGAACATCATGAAGAAAAACATTAGTGCGATAACGAAAGTAAACCAACCGCCGTGAACGAACTTGTCAAGGTTAGAAGCCAGGAACATTCCTTCCAATGAAAAAAAGCCAATGGCGAGCAGCGCCGACCGGAAAGTTGATTTTTTTGCCGTGGAGAAATAATAAACAAGTAGCAATGTCGTCATCAACATGTTCACTGTAATGGCCAATCCGTAAGCCCCTTCCATCGCTGATGACTCCCTGAAGATTAGAACAGCAATTGTACTTCCCCCCATT
>JBMOKS010000312.1:0-16402 GCA_049324355.1 Bacteroidota bacterium | reverse complement strand
ATCCAGTTAATGGCAGGTATGTACATCTGCCCAAGCGACTCGCTCGGATAGCGGACGCGGCTTGCGGGCCACAGTTTAAGTTTCATCGCTTCGTTCACCAGTGTGAATGTACCGGAGATCAGCGCCTGGCTGGCGATGATGGTGGCCATAGTCGCCACGATGATACCAACGATCAGGAACTCTTGCGGCATAATAGAGTAAAACGGTATCTGATCATCCAGATGCGTTCCTTGTTGGCTGAGGAGCCACGCGCCCTGACCAAAGTAATTGAGTAACAAACATATTTTAACAAATCCCCACCCTACCCGGATATTGGTTTTCCCACAATGGCCAAGATCTGAATACAATGCTTCTGCTCCGGTAGTACACAAGAAAACGGCGCCGAGCAGCCAGAAACCCTTGGGATAATTCACGATCAGGTCAAAAGCATATGCCGGATTAATCGCTTTCAGAATTGCCGGATTTTTAATGATATAACTCGTTCCTACCACACCCAACATGACAAACCAGACCGACATGATCGGGCCGAAAGTTCTACCCACAACCGCAGAACCAAATTGCTGGAAGACAAACAAACACAAAAGGATCGCGATAACAATCGTGGTGATTGGTATATCCGGATAGATTAGCCGCAAACCTTCAACTGCAGACGAGACACTAATCGCTGGTGTGATAAATCCGTCTGCAATAAGCGTACAACAGCCGATAACAGCAGGATAAATCACCCACTGAGCTTTGTACCGTCTCACCAATGCATACAGGGCGAAAATACCACCTTCACCCTTGTTGTCGGCATTGAGTGCCAGGTAGACGTATTTTAAGGATGTTATAAGTGTAAGCGTCCAGAAAATGCATGACAAACCTCCGAAAACAAGATCTTCCGTGACCTCACGAGTTCCGACGATAAACTTCAGGGTATAGATCGGTGATGTGCCAATATCTCCATAGATGATCCCTAATGCTACAAGAACGCCCGCGCTGGAAAGTTTATAGTGCTTATTGCTACTGATTGAGTCCATTATATTTCTTCAAAAAAGATCTTTTTATATACAATAACCAGTCACAGAACAATCTGCATATCGAATCTTTATTCGAAGGCTGATGGGGAGTTTCGATTGGCTTCGTAAACTGAATTGTTGACGCTGAGAGTCCGGGGGTGAGCACGGGAACAATATTCAAAAACATGGTTGGAGACACCGCTTTCGCTGTAAACGATGCAAAAGTAGGGTTTCGGTTATTAAGATTGTATTAAAACCGGAGTAAAAAGCGTAAAAATTTAATGTAGGAAATTAACAAACGGCTCCAATCCTTCTTTTCTCCAGCCTTGGATGATCACATAACGGCAAGGACCTAGGCGCAAGGGCAAGCCCTGAAAATGTCGGTCAGCCTATGGATAAAGGAATCATACTTGGTTTTTCTAGTGACGTTAAATGCAGATTGTCAGCAGGTAACGTTTTGATCGGGTACGTCCAATGTCCAGCCCTGCCACCACCACGGTTGTAAAAATCAATCACTTCCGCCAGGGTTACAAACGCACCGTTGTGCAGGTATGACGCTGCTAATCCAGGATTTTCGGAACCGCCGGTGTTTGAAGGCATGCCGATGTGGGTGGCGGCGGTAACATGTGAGATTTTCCCCCTAAATCTTCGTCGATCTGTGCATTGCCCGTGTCAATTGTCGCTGGTTTTCAGACTCGGGTTTCGGCAATAGCCGGCCGAACGGAAACGTTAATAAAAGCATGAATGGCAACTGCCACACTTTGCTTTGTTGACAAATAAGTTAAATTCTGCTATTTCCCCTGATGTCAATTCAGCGTTTTCGTCCGCCAATAGCGGTCAACTCCGGACCTAATTGATTTAAGGGACCTTCCATAAGCAACAAGGGTCGTATTGATATTTTTGGTGCCGACAGCATCGGTCCCGGGCGACATATTCCGCAGAATGGCCGAAATCATTCGCATGGCTTAACATGTCGCCATACCATCTCTGTCGCCTTATCAATCACGGCCCTCAACCTGATCTTCAATAAAATTTACACGTTGGTTCCAGAATTGAGATTTCTGAATTGCTGCTTTGCTCAGCGACGGTGTGTTCCTGCCTACTTCGCCCTCCATGTTGAAAGCAACACTTTTTGCCTTTCCATCTGAAAAATGCTTTCGAAGGTCGATGACGCTTGCGCACGATCTGCCATTACCAGAGAGAACAGGATCAAAAAATAACTATTTGTTTAACACAACAACTTCCGGCCCCTAAATTTTCGTTGTAGGCACCGTGCAAAACAATCACCATTGAAAACATCCGCATACAACACAGAAGATTTATTCATATCGGTGTTAACCATCCCTTGTTCACTACAGCCAGGTCACTGTATTGCACGCGCCAGGTTCTGCGAATGCACCCTAACAAATTTTGCTCGATGAAAGTGTTTAGCAAATAATTTTTTTCATGGACCATACTAGTCTTGCCGCAGCAAATTAGATTCGCTTCGCTACGGCACCCTCATGATCGCTTCAAGGGATTGTTAAATCCATAAATCTTGACCGTGATGTTATGTTTCGCTAACCGTAACTCAGTGGAATGTTTGCGCCGAAAGAATTCATGTGGAACTAAGTTTACATGCACTAAACGAATACAAAAATTAGTAAACATCGCTTATCCAGAACCTCTCACGGCTTCCTTTTCATTAAAAAACGTATCTGGTTTTGGCTAGAAAATTGGGGTTTTTACTGTTTTGTATTAAGTTTTCGTTAAATGCTTTAACATTACATTAACCTCCATTAGCTTTAGCCGTTGAACAATTAAAAAGACTTAGTCCAAATGAAAAAACTTAAGAAGAAGGAGATCCGGAATACAGTAGAAAATGCCATGAATCGTGCACTGGCTGATCTTGAGGTCTCTTCGCCGTCTAAAAAAACAAAAAAAGTAATTGACAAAGCGTCGAAGAAAATTTCAAATAAAGTAAAGCGCGACTTAAAAAAACAAGAAGGCAAGCTTTCTAAAGCCGAGAAGCCCGCAAAAAAAGATAAGAAAAAAGGAAAGAAGAAATCAGTCAAAGCCGGGTTGTCAGCACACAAAATCGACGCGGCGTAATTGCTTCATCTCGATAGAAAATCAAAAGGTGTCTTCGACGAAGACACTCTTTTTTGTCCCCATTTCCAGCTTAGGCAACCTTTCTGCCATATTTTCCCCCGCGATGATGTCTTCACTTTCCGGAATGTTCATCTGTCCATAAGTTAAGTTGGGAATATAGATATGGAACGTTGTTCCCTGCCCTAAAACAGACTCTACAGAGATTCTTCCTCCAAGCATTTTAATGGATTCCTTTACCAGAAACAAACCGATGCCGGTCCCTTGCGAATGTTCCACAGCACGATAGAACATGTCGAAGATCTTCGGCAAATGCTGTTTATCGATCCCTATGCCGTTATCAGAAATATGCAAAGACATAAAGTGTGACTGAATAGATGCCTCGATCCGAATAAAAGAATTTTCCTTTGCCAGGTCCAAATAGCGGAAAGAATTTGAAACGATGTTCTTTAGCACAATCTCCAATCGAGTTTTATCGGTAAATAGATATGCGCCATCCACATGAATATACTCCAGAATCCGATCAGCGTGCGGCAAAAACTTCAGGTCTTCAATAATATCAATAACAACCTGGTGAAGATTAATCTTTTCTATACATAGCTGCTGTCTTTTGTTCTTGGCATAATCGGTGATATCACGGATAAATCCGTACAATTTTTGAACCGAACCGATCATCATGCGAAAGTAATGCTCATTTTCAGGATCATCGATCTCCTTTTTTGCGAGTCGGATCAATCCGTCAAGTGATGTAAGCGGTGACTTCAGGTCATGAGCAGCACTGTAAATAAATCGGTCCAACTCTTCGTTGAGCTTTTGCAACTCCTTATTCTGCTTTTCCAGTAGTTGTGATTTTTGCTGTATCTCTCCGAACTGTGCCCGGAGCTTGCGTGTCAATTTGATGAAAGATTGAGACAAGTTGCCGATCTCATCGGTAACGGCAGAGTTTTCCAATTCTTTTTCATTCAATCCCTCATTTACAATAAACTTGCCCATTGACTGTGACAATTTTTTTATAGGTCTCGCCAATCGGGTCGAGGTGAAATAAGTAAGAATCGAACAGAGTATGATAGTAACCACGCAGATAATTGAAAAGAAAAGCGCGCTTTCTTCAATAAGCTCCTCCGCCCGGCGATTGGAGACGTCTGTCAGCAATTTGAGTTTTGCCGAAATAATGATCGTTTGTTGATTGAGCTGACCGAGCAAACCTTCCGTAGGAAGAATTCCGATCTCAATATCAAGTTGCGTCAGCCTGTTAAAAGTTTCCTGGTATGCCATAAGATCCTCGTCATGGCCGGCGTGCCTGGATACCAAATCGTCTGCCAGCCGGTTGAAGAACCCAACATATTGACCTTCTTTGCGCAAAAGAAAATCTTTCTCATGTCTCCTCAAGGTGAGTAGCGCGTTGAGCGGGATAGAAGATTGTTTGCTTTCCAAACGGTGTGCAAAATTGCGCATCGTCCCCTCCAATCCGTAGTCCTTAAATCCGCGCTTATTGATTTTCTCAATAAGTGTTTCTAATGTGTTGTTATATTTTGCGAGCGTACTGTCAATCTGATGGAACTGATAATCAATCAAAAATCTATTCGAAAGCATTGTGCGATGCAGTGTCTCGTTGCGAGTTTCAATGATTTCGGAAAGGCTATCGCGTCTTTCGAGAAATACGCTCCTTCCTGTTTTAAAATAATTTTGATTCACGGTTTCAAATCGCAAAAAATCAACATCTGTTTTGATCAATTGATTGATCAGCAAGTGTTGATTGTCAATTTCCAGGCTTATGGTGTTGATGGTTCTGGTCCGCCATAAAAAGAACAGTGAAAAAACAGAAATCATAACAAGGCTGAGGACCAGAATGCCAAAAGAAAAAAATAATTGTCGGGTAATGGTATTGGCTATCAGTTTCATTCAAATGAAACTCAAAATTATCCAACGGCATCACCATTTGCCATTATCGGGAGGTTATTAAAATATTACGATTTGAACCCTGTCGACGGGTTTACCCCGATCAAACGAATGTAGAAGAAAGCTATTTAGCTTGCCAAATATCAATTACAGGATCGCCCGTTTTGGCTTCGATTTTAAAGTCGAGTCCGAGCAGCTTGGCGATCGTCCCGGCGATCTGATTTTGGTAAAGTTGCGTTTCGGTTTTCACTTCTCCGAGAGCTGGGCAATCAGGTCCGATAACGGCAATCCAAGTCTGATCGGAGTTGACGACCTTGCGTCCATGCCGCTTCCAGTCTTCGGCATTGTCGCCACGACCATGATCAACCGTAATGATCAATGTAGTCTTGTCTTTGTATGTGAGATCAGATTGCAGGTAACTCCAAAGTTCACCTAAGAATTTATCTGCCGCATGCGCTGCGTTCAAATATGCGGCGTATTCGCCACCATGCGCAAAATCATCAGTTTCATCGAAAGCAAAGTACATCACGCGTGGTTTGTTTTTTCTCATATACTCCATGCCATAATAAAACGTGAATGCATCAAGGCGCACGTCTTCCAATGGATTGGGTAATGTTGAGATCAACTGATTCATCATTTTTTCACGCTCGTTGAGGTGGTCGCCCTTGATCTCGAAAGCCCCTGTACTTACATAAACACCACTGCGTTTGTCGTTGATGATGTACGGAAATACTTTCCAGGAGGTAAAGGCTGCAACCTTGCCCTTAAAAGCTGGCTGGTTGTTAATGAATTCCAACACATTTACATTGGGGTTATATATTTCATCGTTGCCGACAATACGTTCGTTGTCGGCATAGCCTGTTAAAATTTCACTATATCCAGGATAAGAATTCCATCGGTTGTTGGTAACATTTACTTTGCAACCTAAGGTCCTATTGCCATACAGTTGCCCTTGCGTGTCGATCACATCCCACACAAAGGGAAAAAGTGCCTTCCGCCTTTCCCTCAAATCATCTCTCCAATACTTGGATTTTACCTGACCGTCCTTAATGTTTTTCTGTTGTTTCATCAATGCAGAGTCGGCGCCCTGAAAGAGTTCCTGCCAACGAAAACCGTCTAACGTGACTAGCACAACGTTTTGAGTTTTCGGATTTCTCTGAGCTATCGACTCACAAAAAAGGCAGGCCATGGACATTATGATCACTAAATTCTTCATGAAATAATGTTTCAGTATTAAGGAGACTGTTAAAGATGAGCAAAAGTTTGGCTCTGGCAAATTGTTGTAAGTAAAGTTTGTGCAAAAAAGCACCCGGAGGAATTCTCCCGGGTGCCTGCCTTCAGTTATTTATTTATCCAAAGGTCATTGTTGAGATCGTCTACTTCAGCGCCAAACTGTAGTTGTAAGGCTTTATTGTAATTTGCCGTGTTATTGGTAGCTTCTGATATCGGATACAACCAACGCTTCGGGATCTTTCCACCATTGCCAGTGCCCGGTCCGCTATGAAATACCGGGAATCCAGTTCTTCTATAGTTGAAATACGCTTCCTGGCCGGAGTTCTGAAAAAATGCAAGATACTTTTGCGTTAGGATCTGTTGAAGGCCTGTGGCATTGTTGCCCGCATAAGTTATTGCGGGTTGGCTCATATAGGTACTCACGGAAACTGTAACAGTCTTCAAAACAAGATCCTGATCTGCTTCGGTGATATCGATCTTGGAACCTTCTTCAATTCCGTAAAATTTCAAGGACGACAAAATCCCGTTGTTATAATAGTCTGCTGCGTTTCCTGTCGCCCACCCACGGTTGATGGCTTCGGCGATCGTAAAACAAAGCTCTGGGTAACCCAGTTGAACGGCCGGCTCCATGCCCTTTAATGTGCTGTAATATCTCTTTTGATTAGCAAATGAATATTCTCCATTGCCAGCCTTGAAGGTCATATCATCCAAAGCCAATCCTGATGGTGCGCCCGAATATGCCTGGAAGTCGTCAGGTTGAAGCCCGGCATTTAGTTTTGCCTTGGCAGGATTACAGGTTACATAGACACGAGGGTCTTTTAAATCCGTAAGTCCTTTTACATAGGTCTCGGCCATATTGTATCGTCCCTTGTCAAAACCGCGGTTGCCAGGGTTGGTAGGATACAAATTCGAAGCTCCGTTAAATACAAACTGCATGTTGTCATCGTTGCTGGTCATCAACGGAAACTCACTCGGATTATCAACCACTTGTTTGAAGCGCGACTTTACGTTCAAGTCAGCATCGGTTTCTTTTTTGCTTAAGCTGATCAACACACGCAGTTTAAAAGTGTTTACAACCTTTCTCCATTTTGTCAAATCGTTGTTAAAGTAAATGTCGCCCGCAAGCGTTTTATTGCCTTCGAAAATCAGTTGTCCGAGTTCAGCGTTAGCTTCATCCAGCCAAGTAAGAACCTTCAAATAAATTTCTTTCTGGCTATTGTATGCTGGTGCTTCCTTTTCAAGGCCTTTCAGCGCATCTGTGAGCGGTAGATCACCTACTCTTTGCGTCATTCTTACATAGAAGTAAGCTTTGAGAAATTTAGCCATGGCGATGTATGGATTCACCGCGGCCGCACCTGTTCTTTTTGCTTCTTCTTCCATCTTCACGATATTTTTTAATGTCATAAAGTTCAAGGAAGCTGAGGCCCAATATTCATTGGTACCATAATAGTTATAGTTACAGCACCAAAATTGGTTCTGTCGATGTTCCAGCGACCAGGGGCGTTCATACAGGTCATTCAATACGCCGTTTAATATCAGCGACGGTGGCGCTGTGTTGGGGCGGTTTTCGTTTTTTTCCAGCTCGGCAAAATCCCGGCAGCTTGTTGCCACGAGCGAAGCAAAAAAACAAATCAATATATATTTTGAAATTTTCATAGTGTTTAAATCAGAAAGTTAAGTTGAGGTTGACACCATATCTTCTCATCGTTGGAGTCTGTAATCCAGAGCCCGCTTGTGAATACGAAGCATATTGTTCCACATCGATGTCTTTCTTTTCAGCGAAATACAACAAATTGCGGCCGATAAAAGAAATGCTTGCCCGCTTGATAAATGTTCTTTCAAGAACCGTCGACGGGAGATTGTAAGAGATGATTACTTCACGAAGTTTAGCGAACGACCTGCTCATGAGGTTACTTTCGTTTGTATTGTAGTAACGGCTGATCCAGTCCTGCAAGAATGTGGCCGATGTATTGTTGGCAACCGTAAGCTCACTCACATTAGTAATGTTGCCTTCGCGATCAACCACAGGTGTGCCACTGGTTACAACAACGCCTGGGCCAACCCACGATTTTATGCCTTGGTAGTCCTGGTAACGTGCTTCCCCCATCGCCCCCTGAATGGTTTCGATATGGCGTCCGCCGCGGAAGGTTTGCTGCTGAACATAGTTGGCGATCACACCACCCACACGTCCATCAAACTGGAAGCTGAAACTCCAATTTTTGTAGGAGAACCTGTTGTTGATACCCCATACCCAGTCAGGATTAGTATAGCCTAAAAATCTTCTAGCATTGCCATTCAGCGAAGTGAGTGGAATCGGGCGGCCGTCTGCTGTGTTCACAATTTGTCCGTCAGGTGTTTTCACCAAAGCTGTACCCCAGAATTCGTCAACGCGATCGCCAACTTTGCGGAAAGCATCAAGGTTTTTAACGTTACCGTAGATCTCGTCGATATACTCGCGATAGGTTGACCAGTTCACCATCATATCCCAGTTCAAACCACCTTGATTTTGAATCGGGTTTGCATTAACAACAACCTCCCAGCCTCTGCGTTTGGTTTTAATACCGTTCACCAGAGCATTGGTATAACCTGCGGTTTCCGATATTGGAAGGTTGTAGATTCCCGGACCGTCGAGGCTTTCAAAGTACGCTACATCCAGACCGATCCGGTTGTCAAGCACTTTTGTTTCCAAACCTGTTTCCCATGCTGAGCTGAAACTTGGTTCAAGATTGGGATTGGTAATAGTGTTGGTGTAGAACGCCGCGGGCTGATTATTGTAGAGCAGCGATGTGCTGTACACCGGCGCGTTCACGTAAGTCGGCCCGTCGTAAGGAGACTGATACACCGAACCATAACCCATAGGATTACCTGTCAGGGTAACCGAGGGAATAGGACCGACGTAAGCTGAAGTCAATGCACTTCCTACGTTGGCGTAAGAACCACGAAGTTTCAGATAAGAGATGGCAGCTGGCAACTTGAACATTTCAGAGAGAATCGTGCTTACCGATACAGAAGGATAAAAGTATTTATTGTTCTTCGCCGGTAACGTCGAGTGTTTGTCCACACGACCCGTCAGCGATAGGTTGATGAAATTGCGATAAGAAAGGTCGGCATAACCGTATCCGCTCAAAACAGACATCGGCGCATTGAAATTGTATGTCTTTACAGGATTGAGTGAGTTAGCAAAATTATACCAGCCCGGCACGTTCAGGTAGTCTGTAGAGCTATAACCAGACCGATACGAAAACGTGCGAATGTTAGCCGCCAATGACGCTTTGATAGTAAGGTCTTTGGTAATTTCATCTTTCCAGGTCAGCATCATGTCGGTGTTGTTCTCAAACAACGTGCGCTTGTCTTCACGGTAATCGCCTTTGCCCTGTTCGCGACCGTAAGTTGTTGCTGAGTATGGGAATTTTTCATCTCTGAAAAGATCATAAGAATTGATCTGCGTTCTTCCGGCCAACTCTATACCATTTACAATCTGCCACTTCAGTGTCATGTAGCCATAAACGTCCGATTTTTTATGACCTCGCAACCACTCTTTCGCCATAAACCATGGGTTGTTGTAGCGCGTGTAATCGGCGTAGATCTGCTGTGTGCCTTCTTTGCCTTTCTGCCAATAATTTTTCATAGCGTCTACATCCCAGTCAGCTCCACCCCATAGAATCATGTTGTAAATAATGCTGTTAGGGCCGTACTCCACGTCGGGCACATTGTCTGTATACTGATAGTTGTAGTTGATATTTGACTCAAGTCTGACCTTGGAAGACAGATCAACGCCTGCGGTGATATTGAAGTTGTTACTGCTCAACTGTGTATTGGGTACGATACCTTGTTGATAAGTGTAGGATGTAGAAAACCTTACGTCATGATTTGCCCCGCTTGAAGAAACCGACAAGTTGTTGGTTGTTAACAAGCCTGGTCTGAGAAAACGTTTGAGATTATCTTTTCCTCTTGCCAGCCAAGTAGTGGGTTTTATCCTTCCGGTGAAGGTTGCGCCACTCGGAAAAGTTGTTGTATAAGTATTGTTAGGATCAAATTCACCGTCGTACTGAGGTATCATCTGACCTTCGAATTTAGGGCCCCAGATATCGTAGTCAGAATCGTACAATCCGGCACCCTTGCCATCGGCGAAAGCGTAGCGACCATGATCGCCAGGTCCATATTCATCCTGAACTTTGGGAATGGCGAGAAAACCGTTCTCTAGTGTGTTAGAAGAATTAAATTCTACCGAGAAGCCTCGATTGTCTTTTGTACCACGCTTGGTCGTTATTTGAACAGCTCCATTTTGCCCGCGAGAACCATATAAAGCAGAAGCTGCAGGTCCCTTGAGAATGGTGTAGCTTTCTATGTCGTCGGGGGTGATGTTCCATGTGTCGGATTGGATCGGAACTCCGTCAACCACATACAGTGGTGCGCGTCCACGCAGCAACAAGGTAGGTCTGCCCAACAGCTCGGGAGATGCGGCCACGGTGAGACCAGCCACTTTTCCCGCGAGATTATTTAGTGGATTCGGATCGCGTGCCCTTACCAGGTCTTCGCCTTTTACATCTTGCGTGGCATAACCCAATTGTGATTTATCCTTTTCAATGCCCAAAGCTGTAACTACAACTTCTGATAGTTGTCTTGCGTCGGTCGCCAACACAACATCTATCGTAGTCTTCCCTGTAACGGGCACTTCGGCAGTTCTGTAACCAACGAACGAAAGCACTAATACAGCGTTGTTGTCAATTACGTCAATTTTGTAATTGCCATCCGAGTCGGTAATTGTACCTTGATTCGTTCCTTTAACCAGAATGTTTACGCCGGGAATTGGTAATGAATCTTCACCAGAGGTGACCCTGCCTGAAATAGTTGATTGCGCGTAACTCACGCAACAGGCAGTCACAAACACAGCCAGGACAAATGCCCTTTTCGCTCGTGAGGTTCCTAAAGAAAGAAATTTCTTTAGTAAATTTTTGTTCATAAGAATTTAAGGTTTTGTGGGTTGTTGATTAAAGGCAGAGAAGCAACCCATGCATTGTTGCAAAACATAACAGGCACAGCCGAAATAGCCCGATGCTTCGACTCACCTGGTCATCTCAGTGGTTGTTCAATGCCGGGTCAAAGGTTCACAATAGGCTTGACGTTTTGTTTAGTACAACATTACGGCTGCATTAAACTTCAGAGCATCAAATGAAAATTCGATTAACGCTTTTGCGATTGACAAAGACGAAACTCGATTTTGCGTTATCAACACCCACAATTCAGATAACATGGAATTAACGGGTGCACAAGGCCGTTTGTTCGGGCTTTTCAATGATCAAATTTTTGATGAAGTTTACAATAAGTAAACAACATTGCTTTTATGATCGACAACGAAGTTTTGCTTCGTATCGCACAAAAAATCAGAACTACCAGATTAAAAAAGAACCTCACCATTCAGCAATTGGCAGCACGATCGAAGGTTAGCAAAGGATTGCTTTCGAAGATCGAAAACTCTAGAACAGTTCCATCACTCCCTGTGTTTGTTACGCTGATCCAATCGCTGAATATAACGATGAAGGAATTCTTTGAAGATATGGTATTTCTCAAAGGCAAAGAGTATCTATTGGTTAAAAAAGATCAATACACACCAATGGAGAGAGAAGGAAGAGCCGGCTTCAATTATACCTATATTTTATCTCAAACAATCACCGCCCAGACCATGGAGGCAGTACTGCTGGCACTGGAGCCAGGAGCAAAAGGTAGACCTTCCACAGCAGAGGGTTATGAATTCAAATATGTGATCTCCGGAAGCTGCGAATACCACATCAACAATGACATTGTTATCCTGGAAGAAGGAGACTCGTTATTTTTCGACGCATCGCTTCCTCACCTGCCGGTGAACAGATCTCGCAAACACGTCACCATGCTCGTCTTTTACTTCATTCTGTCGAAAAATCAGAGCTTATTACAATAATTTGTTGACAACTTCTTCAGCCAGGCCGAAGCTTAAAGTCATTCCAGCTCCGCCGAGCCCGTTTACAATGGTAACGCCGGGTTCAGGTTCGATCACGAGATCAATATTTCCGGCGAGTTTGGGATATACACCATGCCATCTTTCGGTGATACGAATCTCACCAAGGTCAACAAAGGAGTGTAAATATTCTAAAATGATGTCATTGACGAATTCCAAATCAAAGGGCTCCATGGTTGTACCATAATGGTGAGAATCACCGATGATGAGTTCTCCGTAATTATTTTGTGCCAACAGCACGTGTACGCCGTGTTTCTTATACTCTCCAGATTGCTGGTCGTATCTTTCATCGAGTCTCTTCAGGGAAGGGCATTTCGAAAACGCTGCATAATGGCGGAGCGTAAGGCCGCCGCACAACGACGGTCCCAGGTCAAATCGTTTTTTTGTCACTGCTTTTAGCATCTGCAGCTTACACTTCTTTAGCGGATAAGCGTCATATGCTGTCGGGTAGAGTGTTTCAAAGTCAGCACCACTGCAAATGAATACCTTTTTAACATTCCACGACTCTCGCGATGTTTTAATACTCGGCATAGAGACCTCTGTTACCGTGTGACCAAATTTCAATATGAGCCCGTACTTTTCCTCAAGCCACAGCGGAATCCTCCGAATGGCTTCCCGTGAATACACCGTGCTTTCTGTGTCGCTCCATAGTCCACCTTTTAATGATTGCCGGCGAACGCAAGGTGCCATTTTTAATACTTCTGCCGGCGTAATCAATTTGCATTGGTATCTCGACGCCTTATATAGGGATATGAATTCCTGCAACACATTCCATTCGTCATCATGATGCACAACGTGCAACGATCCGTTCTTTTTAAGCCAAATCCCAGCTTGCTGTGTCACTTCCAGCCAATGCTCACGGCTGCGCATCGCACGATCTAGGCCCTTGCCAGGCTCTTGCCCGATTGGCCACAACAGTCCAAAATTTCTGACAGACGCTCCTACGGCAAATTGTTCGCGTTCAAACAATACAACACTATACCCCTTTTTCAATGCCATATAAGCGTGCGCAAGCCCCACTATTCCTGCCCCGACCACGGCGATATCTGCTGAACGATTATTATTCATCGGTCTCAATTTTTAGCGTGCGAGTTTCGAAGATAAAAACTTTATGAGCAAGCGTAGGCTTTTATTTTTATGTTAAGTCAACAGCAACGGCGCGTGTATCTTAAATATAAAGTTTTTCCTTGTATTGCAAATGAAATGAACAATCATGAAATATTATTTCATGATTAAAAAAAACAATTTCCAAAATGAGGCATGAATATTAAAGGGTGGAGGTGAATCAATATGGGCAAAACAAACAGAAGGATACCGAGTCCTGAAATGGACTAAAAACAAATTGCAGAGCGGATAAAAATTAAAACAATAGTGAGGACCATTGCTCAATCGCGTTGCTATTTCAATTTTTTAAGGTCGCAGAAAAAGTCCTCTATTGAAAGTTTGTGGATAGCCAGCAAACCCAGCAACGTCTTCACCGTCAAATTCGTCCTTCCCTTTTCAATACGCCAATACTGGATTGCCGGAAGATCATAGTCATCTGCAAAATTCTTGATGCTGGTATAACCCTTTCGCTTTCGTAAATGACTAAATTTTTTACCAATAAGCTCCAGTATCGTGTTCAGCTTACTCTTCTTCATCTTATAAAGTATTCTATTTTTAACTCAAACTCTTTATCTTAAAAGATAAAGACCTATTTTCGAGGTAAGAACAATTAATTTGCCATTACACGAATGGCAATGTTGAGAATAAAAATTGTGGTATTTTTCCATAATATGGTGTGTAAGTAGCTAAGGATGTAGATGAATTTCCACAGGCACACGTCTCATGAAAAAGAAAGTAACGATAATTGATGATGATGACGATCTGCGGGGCTTATTGTCAGCAGCGTTGGTGCAATTTGGTTTTGAACCCGACTGCTACGCCACAGCTGACAACATAATTAAACAAAATTACCGTCAAACCGATCTTTTCCTCATCGACATCGACCTCAGTGGAATAAGCGGTTTAGAGTTGTGCAAACATCTCAAATCGCAGTCAGCCACAAAAGATATCCCGGTGATTATCATTTCAGCTAACCCCGAAATCAGGGCGCTGGCTGAAGCAGTTTGTGCCGAAGGTTCACTGCCCAAACCGTTTTCACAATTTCAATTAAAAGAAAGCATCAGTAAGGCGCTCAACGGCAAACCCGGTTAGATCTTCGCACGCCTGGTATATCATTTTAGGCACCTGCAGGGGTAGCAGAATCTGGGCCGCCACATCACCATCATGGTTGAAATTTTATCATATGGCCGCTAGAAATATCACACTCGACGACAAACTCCATTGGTACAAGGATGCTATAATTTACGAGTTGCACATCAAGGCATTCCGCGATGGCAATGGCGATGGCATTGGAGATTTTAAAGGTCTATTAGAAAAGCTGGATTACCTGCAGGAACTCGGAATTACTGCAGTTTGGCTTTTGCCATTCTACCCGTCACCCCTCAAAGATGATGGCTATGACATTGCAGATTATTATAACATTAATCCCGCCTATGGTAAGATAAGCGACTTTAAAAAATTTCTCTCAGAAGCGCACGATCGCGGACTGAAGGTAATCACCGAACTGGTAATTAATCACACGTCTGATCAACATCCGTGGTTTCAACGGGCAAGGCAATCACCAAAAAATTCGCCGAACAGGAACTACTATGTCTGGACCGACGACCCCAATCAATACAGCGATGTCAGGATTATTTTTCAGGATTTCGAAACTTCCAACTGGACGTGGGATCCCATCGCACAGCAATACTATTGGCATCGGTTCTTCCATCATCAACCGGATTTGAATTACGACAACCCGCTGGTTCAAGAAGAAGTTTTCAAAATTATCAACTATTGGTGCAGCATGGGCGTCGATGGCTTCCGACTCGACGCCGTTCCATACCTTTTCGAGCGCGAAGGCACGAATGGAGAAAATCTTCCGGAAACACATGCATTCCTGAAGAAACTTCGGAACTATGTCGACGTAAATTTTCCAGGCACATTGTTGCTGGCTGAAGCCAACATGTGGCCCGAAGATTCGGCATCATACTTCGGCGAGGGAGACGAATGCCAAATGAACTATCATTTTCCGGTTATGCCGAGAATGTTTATGGCAATGCAAACTGAAGATCGTTACCCCATCACCGATATCTTCGATCAGACTCCCGAAATACCTCCAAACTGTCAATGGGCTATCTTTTTGCGTAACCATGACGAACTTACTTTAGAAATGGTCACAGACGAAGAGCGCGACTACATGTATAAGGTTTATGTTAAAGACCCCCGGGCTAGGATAAACCTGGGCATACGCCACCGCTTGGCGCCGCTGATGGAAAGCAACCGCAAAAAAATCGAATTACTAAACTACCTCCTATTCTCACTGCCTGGCACGCCGGTAATCTATTATGGCGACGAAATCGGTATGGGCGATAATGTATACCTCGGTGATCGTAACGGTGTACGCACCCCAATGCAATGGAGTGCCGACCGAAACGCCGGGTTTTCGGAAACCAATCCACACAAACTTTATCTTCCTGTCATTCTTGATCCTCAATACCATTATGAATCCGTTAATGTAGACTTGCAATCGGGTAGCATGTCTTCATTGCTTTGGTGGATGAAACGCCTGATCAACAAACGAAAATTGCATAAATCGCTAAGCCGAGGCGACTTGAAATTTCTGCTTTGCGAGAACTCAAAAATCCTGGCCTTCACACGCTCCTATGAAGACGAGCATATTCTTGTCGTCGTCAACCTGTCGCGATATACGCAACCGGCTGAACTTGATTTGAGCGCTTATGCGGGCTACATTCCGACCGAAGTTTTCAGTAACAATAAATTCCCAATGATCAAAGAAACTCATCCGTACTTCTTTACGCTAGGAGGACACGATTGCCTTTGGTTCTCGCTACAAAAAGTGCGTGCGGAGACTGAAGATCAAAAAGACTTGCCGCTGCTCGAGTTGCAGGAATGGAATGACCTTAAAAAGAAAGTCGAAAAAGAAAAGCTCGAGCATCGAATTCTTCCAAACTATATCACCAGACAAAATTGGTTTGGAGGGCGAGGACGTATCATCGAAAATCTAAAAATCATCAATCATATCGATATTCCTTTGCCTCAGAATGCATCGTGTCTCCTATTGTTAATTGAAATAAACTATGAG
>JBMOKS010000311.1:0-2069 GCA_049324355.1 Bacteroidota bacterium | reverse complement strand
ATCACAGTCTTTTTCCGGGTAAGTCTCAACCCAGCCCAAACTCCAAGCGCGGTAAACAACACAGCGATCAATCCAAGATAAAATTCCAGCGAAAGATCGCGAACCATAAATCGGTATTCGAAAAACTTCAACAGAAATATCAACAGGGCAAGGGCAAGACCGTATAGTATTATCGTACGACGCAAATGAAGAAACCTTAAGTTGAAAGTTAAAAGCTCGAAATTCTATTGACAATTGACCCATGACTAATTTCACCCCGCCCATCCATCGCGATCAAGGCTTCGGTATTGAATAGCTTCGGCGAGATGTTCTTCGCGGATATCGCTCGAACCTGCCAGGTCTGCGATGGTGCGCGAAACTTTTAAGATCCTGTCATAAGCACGGGCCGAAAGTCCAAGTCTTTCCATGGCTGTTTTCAGCAACGACACACCAGCATCACGGATCACACAAACTTCTTTCACCATGTTCGACGGCATCATGGCATTGCAATAAATATTTTGTTGTTCCATGAACCGTGCAGACTGAATATCCCGCGCGCGTACCACCCGCTCGCGGATCTGCGAACTGCTCTCTGCAGGGCGGTTGGCCGTCATCTCATCAAAACTTATTGGCACAACTTCGACATGTAAGTCGATGCGATCCAACAATGGACCGCTGATCCGGCTCAGGTAGCGTTGCACGACACCCGGAGCGCATACGCAATCTTTCTCCGGATGATTATAATAACCGCAGGGACATGGATTCATGCTGGCCACAAGCATAAAGTTGGCCGGGTAATCTATTGAAATTTTTGCCCGCGATATCGTCACACGGCGTTCTTCCATAGGCTGGCGCATGACTTCGAGCACCGAGCGTTTGAATTCGGGAAGCTCATCCAGGAAAAGCACGCCATGGTGGGCCAACGAAATTTCACCAGGCTGAGGATTTCCGCCACCGCCCACCAACGCAACATCAGAGACCGTGTGGTGCGGCGAGCGGTACGGCCGCGTCGTGAGCAAACTAGCGTCGGGGCTTAATTTGCCTGCCACGGAATGGATCTTAGTGGTTTCGAGCGCTTCGCTGAGCGTGAGCGGTGGCAGAATGGTAGACAACCTTTTCGCCAACATGGTCTTGCCCGCACCTGGCGGACCGATCATGATCACGTTGTGACCACCGGCCGCGGCGATCTCGAGCGCACGTTTAATGTTTTCCTGTCCCTGCACATCATTGAAGTCTGTATCATAGTCGTTCGACTTGGCAGCAAAAACTTCACTTATATTGACATGAACGGGCTCAATAGAATTTTTTTCCTCCAAAAAATCAATGGCATCTTGCAACGTGGTCACGGGAAAAATTTGAATATCATCCACAACAGCTGCTTCCACGGCATTGGCTGCAGGAAGAATAAAACCCTTGAAACCATCTTGCCGCGCCTGAATGGCAATAGGTAATACTCCTTTGATCGGCCGCAACGTACCGTCCAGTGCCAACTCGCCCATGACCATGTATTGATCAAGCTTGTCGGCTTTAATTTGTTCGGAGGCCTTGAGCACACATAGGGCGATAGGAAGATCGTAAGCCGAGCCTTCTTTTCGGATATCGGCTGGTGCCAGGTTGACCACTGTCTTTTTGCGGGGCATAAAATACTTACCGGTTTTCAGCGCCGCTTCTATACGGTGTTGACTTTCTTTGATAGCATTGTCGGGCAGTCCGCTCATAAAAAAGCGAGTCCCCTGTTCGACGCTCACTTCGACCATGATCGTTCTGGCATTAACCCCGTGTACTGCACTGCCAAAGGTCTTCGCCAGCATACTCGTATGTTAGGATTTGGGATTAGACATCCGCTGCTGTGATGAATCTTTAGCGGCTTCCTGCAGATCGAACAATTTTGCTTTTAACGTGTTGAGCTCGTGCGTGAGTGCTGCCTTCTCTTTGTTGCTTTCTTTTACCGTAACCAGCGACCAGTTGGGCTGTTGACAGCAATCATTACAACGGGGATCGCGAGAATACAATCCTCGGTGAAAAGCCAAATTGCATACGCTTCCATTACGCAGATTGGTCTGATTTTTATAGAATTGTCGATGGGGTTT
>JBMOKS010000310.1:0-2074 GCA_049324355.1 Bacteroidota bacterium | reverse complement strand
CTTCACAATGCGCCAGACTGAATTCGTTAGGATTTATTGTCAGACTTCTTGAATTCCGTTAGGCAACTCCTTGCTCTCATGGTCAGAGAAATACAAAGAATTTAAATCTGCTCAGATTATTGTTTTACTACTTATTGAGACAACACTTTTTAAATTTTAAACCGCTGCCACAAGGACACGGATCATTACGTTCAATCTCGGCTTTAGGCAACCGCGATACTTTCAGCAGACCCGCTGTATCCTGGTTGAATGCTTTAGACAGCAATGAGTAAAGCTCCGGATGTTCTTTTTGCAGAAGCTGAGGCCGTTCGAAAAAATATTCTCCAGCCACTGCGAAGAACTCACGTTCATGCGTTGCCCCGTAGGGATTTATATCCTTTTCTCCCTGGTGAATGGCTTCTGTTTTTTCACGGATGAGTTTCAACCAGGGTATGGAAAATTTCTTGTCCAGTAAGGTAGCCGGAATTCCATCAACACTTCCGTCTTCTTTGTCGAGCAGATGAATGAATTCATGAACACCCACGTTCTGTTTGTCTGTTTCATTATCAAACCCGAGATGCAACGATGGTTTGGAAAGAATCATTTTTCCCTCCATAGCACCGCTGCCTACCATGCCGGTAATGGTTTCTTCTTTGCTGTTGATGCTGTAATTGCTGTCGAATGCTCCGGGATACAGCAGCACTTCATCAAGAAACGTGTAATCCCAATCGGGAAATCCAAATACGGGAATAGCGGCACTGCTTGCTACGAGCAATTTGTCTGTTATATCAACTTCAGTGTTGACCCCTGTGATTCTTACTTTCTTCAAAAATCGGCTTACATCCTTTTCAAACCTCCTTTTGTTTTCCGGGGGCAGGTTATGGTAAAACAACACTTTTTGTTCGAGTATCCGTCTCCATGAAACGGGAAATTCAATCGGTGCCTGTTCCTTTCTCTTCTTTAATTTTAAGAAGTAAACGATGACAACACCACTAACAAGGGTCATGATCCACAGCATGAGGTAAATAAGGAATTTTAAAGCGACTAAGCAAGCACCGCCCGGAAGCTAGAAGAAACCCCTGTCGCTGTTGGCTATGATTGTAATTATAACATAGCCGATAATGACAATGGCCAGTACGATCACAATAACGGCAGGTATCTTTTTCGAGCGGTAAAAGAGGTTTAATATAAAATCAACCAGTAAAGTCCACATAAATCGAAATAAAGTAACCGTCTCTTTGGGATAACTAAAAAAAGTCTTCGAAGTTCAGCAAAATTAAATTATGCCGCCAATATTCCCCTCCCGTGAGATTGTTTGTTTTTCTTAAACCATGAATCGGTGCGTATGATGAGCCAGGTTATGAGTACCGTAATAGCGAGAAGGGACATCACCTTTGCCCACCACATAGTCTTAATTGTTATAAGACTCACAAAGGTATAATTTTTTGCAATCAAGTTCATCTGAAATTTCCTCTCTTGAGGAAGATCTTTTCCTATACAATTTCAATATTCTGCGGCTTCAACGGTAACACCTTCTTGTCTCTTCTTCCATCAATGTTGTACGATCACGTGAATCTCTATTCTGCACGGCTTTACATCCTGACATCCACCCAAAAACATCAAGCCATTATGAAGAACGATAGGCCATTTCGTACATTGATTTTACATGAGGGCCCAGGAACACACGGGCAAAAATCCTGATCGCCGCAAGGCCGTCTAAAATAAAACTCAACGCTGTGAAAGACGCAAGTACGATCTGATCTTGATGAATGTGACTAAAGATCAGGTCCTCTCCGATAAACGTAGGTGTGATCGGAAAACCCGTGAGTCCCAAACACGTGAGTAGAAAAATAAATGCCAGTCTTGGATACTTGTAGGAATAGCCATGAAACTGATTGAGCGCAAAGTCGCCTTCTCTCGACCGCACCCAGTACAAAACCAGGTAGCCGAAAAGGCCAGACACAAAAATTCCACTTAAATAGACTACGGCATGTTCGAAATTAAAAGTTTCGTTTAATGAAATTGAAAGGGCCACGTAGAAGTGGTTCATAAAGATAAGGACCCAGCTTTTGCGGGCACGTTTTCTTTCTGTGAA
>JBMOKS010000309.1:14933-18631 GCA_049324355.1 Bacteroidota bacterium | reverse complement strand
AAAGTTCGGATTCTGCCAACTCATAGGGATATCAGCCTCGTATGCGCCGTCTTTATTTTTGATACGCATTTCAAATCGGCCATCTATGGCAAAGCCCAGCGATTGATAGAATTGTATGGCTTTCTTATTGCTCTCGCGTGATATCAGCTCAACTCTTCCAATATCGGTGCGATTCAATCCGATCTCTTCGAGAAAGATCGTAAAGATCGTTCGCCCCACCTTCTTCCCCTGAAACTCCGGATGCACTGCAATAGTAAGATCAGACAACACGTGGTTAAACACCTGTATGCCGGGTTTGTAGGCGTGGATCTCCGCGACCAGTCTCTCCGGATCGTCCGGGTGTTCGGCCACGAGAATCAAACCCGTGGCCAGGCTTTTAGTAATAAAGTTTTTGATATAATCGTCGGTAACTTCATGTTCAAGACGTGCCAGGCCATCGCCACCTCGTGCAACGTCTTTATACAATGACCTGATCTTTGGCAGGTCTTCCATTTCGGCAGTGCGGATATACATATTTTAGATCAACGGTATTTTTACATAAAACCGATCTTGGGTCGGTTCAACAATCACGGGTTTGTCAATAAGAAATTGATACAGGGACCTCAGGTTATCGAGACCTTGCTTGTTAGAGGTCTCTACGGTTTTTCTTACCTGCAAGTTGTTACTCACCACCAGGTAGTCGCCCACCGTAAAAATGTCGATGGTCAATCGCCGGTCCAGGTCAACAACATTGTGTTTGATGGCATTTTCGATCAAGATTTGAAGGGTAACGGGGACAATGGCCTTTTCCAGCGCCTGCGCGGTGATCTCAAAGTTGATCTTCAGCGCCCCTCTAAATCGAGTCTCCAGCAACTGGACGTAGTGGCTGATAAAATCCAATTCGGTACTCAACAACACAAAATTCTTTTCCTTATTCTGCAGCACGTAGCGATACACTTTCGACAGTTGTTGGAGAAAATTAGACGCCAGTTGCTGATCTTCGAAAATAAGACTATTCAACGACGTGAGGGCATTAAAGAGAAAATGAGGATTCAGTTGGTTCTTTAAATTATCAAATTGCACTTGTGACTTTTCTTTTTCCAATCGTTCGGCGTAAACGATTGAGTCTTTCCAGCGATCAATAAAATATACGGTAAAGAAACCAAGATTTACACCCACCGGAAGGATCACGTATAGCGCCCAGGTAGCCGCTACGAAAAGGCTGTCGAGGTGAAACGGAAGCATGGGCTCGCCAAACTTGTACACCAGGAACCTGATGGTCATGCCCACCAATCCTCCGATGACCAGCTGAATGGCCATGCGACCGGTAAGATTTCGATCAAATGGATAAACCTTATCCAGCCAGTTGTTGATGTTCCTGAGAGACTCCCAGAATACGGTGATCAAAACGATCGATGCGAAAAATATTTTAACCTGAAGCTCAACTCCCAACTCGTTGAACTTCACCATACGAATGCAAAAAGCAAATACGGCACCCAGCAGGATGAACAGGTAAGTTCTTAAAAACTTTTTACTGCTTTTGTATCCGAGCATAGCTGCAATATTCAACAAATTATTTGATTCGCTGCTGACCGGCTAACCCTATTACATAAAACTCACGTCCGATAAAAAACGAACCTGTTTCTCGGCAAAGCTGGATGGTGTGAGCCGGATCGCCGCATTGCGTAGGCCGACCAATAGCGGATTTTCCCATTGAGCCACCTGGCCGATACGCCATGAATTTTTAACAATCGTTGTGGTTCGGAGTATCCGCTTCTTTTCGAATTGTTGAAATGCCTGCTCCGGAGAAAGGTATTGTTCCAGACAGTTAGCAAGTACCGCTGCATCTTCAATGGCCATGCAGGCGCCTTGTCCAAGGTTGGGCGTGGTGGCATGAGCTGCGTCACCCATCAGCACAATGTTGCCAAAAGCAAACTTTTTCAGCGGCTTGATGTCAATAATATCGCTCCAGATCAGCTGGTCGGGGCTAGTATTTTTTATGATCTCCGGGATGGGAAAATGATAATGGCCAAAATGCCGGTAGAGGTCAGGTATTCTGTAGGCACGCATCTCGGGGTCATTTGCTTTTGCGTTTACACACGCAAACCAATAGATCCGGCCGTCACACAAGGGAATCACGCCAAAGCGGCTTCCTGCCCCCCAGGTTTCACTTGTCTCGTTCATGTCTACACCTTCCGGAATAAAATCCGTTACCGCCCGCCAGCAGGTGTAACCCGCATAGCGAGGATGACTATCGGGAAGAAGTTTTTTCCGGATCATCGAATGAATACCATCGCAGGCAATAACATGATCGGTACGCACCAGGGTGCCGTCGTGAAATTTTAACGTGATCCCACCGGACTGCTGTTCAACGTCAACACAACCTTTATTGAGCCAAAGGGTACCGGGCTTCAGCTGGCTCATCAACACGCTATGCAGATCGGCGCGGTGTATAGTGAAACTATTGATGATGCCGAATTTAGCGCTGAGCTTTTCGGCGTTGGTTTCGGTGAGAATATTTCCCGAGGTGTTTTTAATACGCACGGTCTTAATGATTTTTCCGGCGCGCAACACCTCGTCGCTGACGCCGATCTCCATAAAGGCTTTCACAGCGTTAGACGCCAGTGCCAGACCTGCACCCAAGGGTTTTATTTCTGGAGCGTTTTCATAAACTCTTACATCAAAACCTCTTTTTTGAAGGGCTATGGCCAGCGTAAGGCCCCCGATGCCGGCGCCGACAATGGCAAATTTTACGGTGCTCATGAAGATTTTAGAGTGTTCTTGCGCTTAAATTTCCTTTTTAACATTCGCTCTTCTTTCACCACCAGGTAAAAGTTGAACTGGGCAATGTAAAAATGCTGAAGATAAGAGTTGCTAATACCCTGAAGCACGGCCTTGTTTTCCATAGATGGTTCTTTTACTAAGCCGTATGACAATTGATGGCGTAGTTACCCCTATTCAGCTGTTCATACGGTTATTGTTCTTAGGTTATTGTTCAAAGTTTTAAGTTAAGGTATTCTCCAGCGTTAGGTTCTCCGGTGTCAAAATCCTTTACTGGTGACCAGTGATTATCTTTCCATCGCTCATCTCCACCACCCTATCAGATTTCCGGGCAAACTCGTCATCGTGCGTGACGGCGATGATCGTTTGTTTATAGGTATTGGTCAGCTCCCTGAAAATATCAAATACAAGGTGCGTGTTGTACGAATCCAGATTGCCCGTTGGTTCATCGCCCATAATAATGTCAGGATCGTTGATAAGCGCACGGGCTATGGCTACACGCTGTTGTTGTCCGCCGGAAAGTTTACTGGAAAGCTTCGAAGCATGCTCTTTCATGCCCAGCATCTCCAATTTCTGATAGGCCCGGTCTTCGATCTCCTGGCGTGAATATTTGCCCAGCTTCATGGCGGGTATCATCACATTTTGCAAGGCGGTAAATTCCGGCAGTAGATAATGGAACTGAAACACAAATCCAATGTGTGCATTCCGGAAGGCGGCCAGGTCATTTTGGTTTTTGTCCGTAAGTCGTTCTCCCGCAATCTCCAGTTCACCTTCGTAGTCGGTATCCATCGTAGAGAGTACATACATCAATGTAGACTTCCCACAACCGGACTTGCCTATCAACGATAAAAATTCCCCTTTATTGACCACCAGGTCGATTTCTTTTAACACCTGAAATCTTTCGGGCTCATAAAAGTATTTGGTGATCTTATGTGTAC
>JBMOKS010000309.1:0-14923 GCA_049324355.1 Bacteroidota bacterium | reverse complement strand
TGTTGTCATAATTAATTCGTCTCTCGATTAATTCGTCACTCGTCATTCTAAATTCGTCATTTCTCATTGTCCTCTCAGGATCTCAATCGGATCAACTTTTGACGCTTTGCGCGATGGCATGTAACCGGCAAATGCCGTGGTGGCAACACCGAAAACAATACCGATCACATAATACCGCGGATCGAAGTTTACCGGAAAGTGATCGAGGCTTATGAAATCACCACCGTTGAATGGCGCGCGGGCGATAAGCGACGAAAGCAGGTAGCCAATAACCAATCCCAACAAACCACCCAACAGGCCGATCACGAGCGACTGGATCATAAATATTTGTTTTACATCCTTGCCAGCGAACCCCATGGCTTTCAGGATGGCGATATCCTTCATTTTGTTATAAATGGTCATGTTGAGAATGTTGTAGATACCGAACCCCGCCACGATCAGCAAGGTGATCGACACCGAATAAGTGATGATATTCCGGATCATGTTTCCCGTAAGGAATGTCGCATTGGCCGTCTCCCAATCTTCGGCCTTATAGCCAAACATTTTATAATAATCGGGCGCGATGGCTTTTGCCAGGTGCAGGTCTTTCAATTTGATGTTTATGTCAGTAATGTATAGATGATCTTGTTGCAAAATGGTTTGCACCATCGAGAGGTTGGCATAACTCCTCACGTTGTCTACTGCGCCCAAACCCATTTGAAAAATGCCAACTACTTTTAACGTCATGGTAAAACCCTGAGGCGTGGTGATCACCACACGGTTGCCGGTGCGCACGTTCAGTTTTCGAGCAAGACCTTTGCCCATGATAATGCCGTCATGGTTAGCCTTTAGATCTTCGATCCGGCCTTCCTTCATTTTTTCCTTTAGGTCGAAAAGTTTGTCTTCCTCCAGAATGTCGACACCCAAAATGCTGCCATTGAGTTGTACGGGACCATAGTTATAAAATACTTGTGACGAGATCGAAGGGGCTACGCCGGCAACCCGATTGTCTTTACGGATCAATTCTGCAATTTGTAAGGCATTGCGAAGTTTGGGCGTTTCGTTCTTGGGTTTTTGATGATGGATCACGTTGATACCTTGGGCATTCACCTGCTCGATGATCGACGGTCGGCCTTCGGTTACGTCGTGGTAAATGTGTATGTCGGGCGACGACGTCATGGTGAGTTCTTCAGTAAAATCATTTAAGCCAGTCATCAGGCTCACCAAGGCGATGAACATGCCAATGCCAAACGTCACGCCCAGCATGGCGATGATCGTCTGCTTAGGCTTGCTTACCAAGTGCGTTTTTGCTATCTCAATTACCAGTTTCATCGAAGTCAGTTTAGAGTGCCTGAAATTTATTTCATCACCAATCTTTTGCTGGTGTCAAGACCTTCCAGTATTTCCACTTGATCCAGGGTTTCAATGCCGCGCACAACTTTTACTTTACGGGCGCCATCTTCCGTGTTAATGAGCACCGAATCTCCCGGTAACAGCATGGTCTTTGGAATAACCACGGCCGCATCTTTCTTGCGAATGATAATATTCGCCTCGAGCGCCAATCCCGAGAACCATCCCGGAAGCGATTCATTCAACTCGGCGTCGACCCGAATGGCTTGCTGACGGCGGTCGACCAGTGGATACACCTTGGTGATCTTCCCTTTAAATACCTTGTTTGGATAAGCATCGATCTTCACCAGGGTCTCTTGGCCCACCTGCACCCGCTGCACATCCAACTCATCAACATTGAGCTGCAAATAGAAGGCATCCCGCTTTCCCACGACCGCAATAACTTCATTTCTACGGATCAATTCTCCTTTATCTTTGCTGGTCATAAAGACCAGTCCATCTACTTCACTGCGCACGATATAACGTCCGGCTTCGTCGCTGGCAATGACCAGTTGATTTCGCGCATTCTCATACTCGAGATATAGCTGATTTCTGGATTTTTCATAACGACTTCTTTGCAAAATATAATCATGCTGACTGTTTTCGTACGCGAGCTTCATCCTGTCGAATTCAGCCTTGGACGTAGCGTTGCTTTTCATCAGATTGGAAAACCGAACATAATTAAGGGAATCAAACTGCATCTTATCGTGCGTGGTCTCCATCGCGGCTCTTACTTCGCGTAATACCGGAGAATCGTGGCGGTAATTTTTTGCCGCGAGTTCATAAGTTTCTTTGGCAATACGGTAACGCGCAGATTGTTGACCGGCCTCGATCACATACAGGGGGTCTCCTTTTTTCACCAGATCACCATCCTGAACAAGTTTATCGGCCACATAACCTTCCACCTGGGCGAAGATCTCATACTCATCTTTGGAGATCACAAAACCAGAGGCATAAACCGCCTCCATCAACGGTTTCATTTCCGGTTTAAGGCCTTCTTTGTTATTGCTGCAACCCACCCAGGCGATCGCCGAGAGGAGCACTATAAAATTTCGTCTGATAAACATCATAGTCGTTTTGTTAATCTTTGCCTTTATTTTAATGCATTTCGGGTTATGATCATCGATTCGTACACCAGATAGCTGGCGAGCTTGTTCAGATATTGATTTTGCGAACGCACCAGTTCCTGATAGATCGTGATGTATTGATCAATGGTATAAACGCCCTGCGTATATTTTTCTCCGGCCAGGTGATAATTAACTGAGTTTAGGTTATAGTGGTCCATCCAATGCACAACGCCTTGCGCTGAAACCCGGTGGTTAAGCTTGAGGTCATCCAGTTCTTTTTCGGCCTGCAGTACGTAGTTTTCAAATTCCTGCTGTGCAATTTTGGTTTGTATGGACGCTTGCTTGATGGAAGACTGCCGATTGAATCCCGTGAACAAGCTCCACTCTGCTCTAACACCTGCCACACCCACATCGAACCATGGTTGATCGCCAGAGAAGAAATTGAACTCATCGCGGAACGCCTGCCGCGCATAACGTGCGTACAATGAAATCTCAGGCATGATCCGGGCACGCTGACGCTTCCATTCCTCCTCTGCCTGCAATTTTCGCGAAGACAACACCTGATACCGCGGTAAACTTTCCGTAGTGACGGTCAGTGCTGAAGGGGTTTTGTTTTTGCTGAACGAATCTGAAATGGTCTCCGTGATCTGAAGCGAATCTCCTGATTGAAGACCACACAATAGTTTTAGAGCGTTTACATTTTTCTCAAAGGCAACCTTGCTCTCCTCGAGTTGCTGAATGCTTTCGAGGTTTAGAGCCTTTACACGATTATAGTCCAGACGCTCGATGAGTCCGTTGTCTAACCGTGCTTGGGCTGAGTGCAGCAGGCTATCGCTAGCCTCTACCAGTTCGCGGTTGAGACTCACAGCCTCGCGGCTCAGTAATGCGAAATAGTAAGAGGCAATAACTTGCTCGATAACATTAAGCTCCCGGTCTATGGCCTGATAGACATTGGCTTGTTCACCATATTGAGCCGACTTGATGTTCTTCCATTGTGCGACATTCAACAGCGACAACGAAGCTTCTGCTCCGTATGAGGCTGCGTACTGTGTGCCAAATTTCAACTTGGCATATTCGCCTTCGTTTCCGCCCAGCAATTGCGCAGGCACCAACTGCACGGGCAAACTGATGTTGTTATCGAGTGTTCCGAAAGCTTTTATTTGAGGCAGCAAAGCAGCCCATGCCGATTTAACTTTTTGTTCGCTTATGCTGTGGTTGAGTTTTTCCGTTTGCAGAGCCAGGTTATGCTGACGTGCAAAATCAAGGCACTGTTCCAGGCCATCAAACCGGGTTTGAGCAGCCAAAGTAGTGCTGACGATCATTAGCATCAGGCCTCCTATATATTTCATAATAGATTTTTGATCCTAAGTACGGCATAGAATACATGCCGGATGGGCTTAAAAAAGTGAGGCTGGAAAAGGACTTGTCGAAGTGTAGAAAATGGGAGCTGAAGTGTAGGTCAAAAAAAACCCCGAAATGGCTTTCGGGGATCATGGGGGTTAAAGGTTCGGCTGCGGCGTAGTACGCAAATATGGCTTGATACGCTTATGACCTTTGGGGAATTTCGCAGGAATATCTTCGTCTTTCACCGCCGTAGTGATAATCACATCCTCGCCATGCTTCCAGTCGGCCGGCGTGGCAACACTGTAGTTGGCCGTAAGCTGCAGGCTGTCGATCACACGGAGTATTTCGTTAAAGTTCCTTCCCGTAGAAGCGGGATACGTGATTGTAAGTTTTACTTTCTTATCGGGACCGATGATAAAGACAGAGCGAACCGTGAATTTATCGGTAACATTCGGATGGACCATGCCATACTGGTTGGCCACCTTAAACTCGGGATCTGCTATCAGTGGATAATTAACTTTGGTCTGTTGGGTTTCATTAATATCGTGTACCCACTTTTGATGAGATTCTAAAGGATCTGCGCTGATGGCAATAACCTTAGCGTTTCTCTTATCAAATTCTGAACGAAGCTTTGCCACAGAACCGAGTTCCGTTGTGCAAACCGGGGTAAAATCGGCAGGATGAGAGAACAATACCCCCCAGCTGTTTCCTAACCATTCATGAAAATTGATTTTACCTTCCGTTGTTTCAGCGGTAAAATCAGGAGCAACGTCGCCTAATCTGAGTGACATAGTTTAGTTTTTAAAGTTGAACATTTCACCGAAACTAATAAAACTCTTTTCACTCCGGAAAAATTCCACATCCCATTTTCGTGTAGGTGACAAAATTTGTCAGCTACTGCAAGTTGATTGCAGGCGTGTTGAGTTTACTTACAAATTGATCGGCTTGTAACGGAATTTCTCTCAAAGCGGTACATTCCCACATCGATCCTTTGCGTAGTGAATCAATGGCAAATATTTGATGGCTGGTCTTTCCCTCTCATCCTACGAGCTACCCAAATCTTAATTATTTTATTTCCGCTTACGGGCCTTCAATTTGGCCTCTTTTTTTACCAGATCCTCCAGGGTATTACTTTTTAGCATTTCTACCGTAGCATTGCGGACCTGTAAAAAAGAGTCCCTTACTGCGCAGGTTTCTTCATCTTCACATTCCTGGCAGGGCTCATAGAATTTGTGAGTAGCGCATGGAACAGCAGCTATGGCGCCGTCGAACAGTCGCACAACTTCGGCGAGGTTTACTGCTGAGGTTTCACGCCGCAAGAAATAGCCTCCACCCTTCCCTTGTTTGCTGCCCAGCACACCGGCTCGTTTTAGATCGAGGAGTATGGCTTCCAAAAATTTTTTGGGTATGTTGCAGGCTTCAGAAATGTCCTTGATCAGGAATTTTTCTTCGGGTTGCTTAGCCATATGCACCAGGGCGTGGATGGCGTATTTACACTTCTTGGACAGCATATCTCGGCTAAGTTAATGTTTTTGTCTTTACATTTGCAGCAGTGTAAATTTATTGGATAAAATTCGCGCAGGTTCTGTCTGAAGTCAGTTCATCTGCTAGCTGCGAGATCGTATTGCCGAGGTAGCTCAGGGGTAGAGCAGCTGATTCGTAATCAGCAGGTCGTGGGTTCAAATCCCATTCTCGGCTCTTAAAACAAACAGGTATCCCGTTAATTTCTGCTGGGATGATTTCTATGATTAAACTACTTATTGTCGGAGCCGGCGGTTTTCTGGGAAGCATAGCCCGATACCTGATGGCCCGATCGATTGATGCACGACTTCAAATTTTCTTTCCCTACGGCACCCTAACGGTGAACATCTTGGGCTCTTTCATTTTGGGTGTGGTCTGGGCATTCACGGTACGCCGCGCCGACTCCGAAAATATTCGCTTATTTCTAGGCACTGGCATCTGTGGAGGATTTACAACATTCTCTGCTTTTACGATGGAGAACGTCAACTTCATGCAACAAAAAATGATCGGCACCTCACTGCTTTACATCTCCCTAAGCCTGGTAGCCGGTATTTTCGCGGTGGCGGCAGGCATGTGGTTCGGAAAAAGTCTTTAACAACTATTCATCACATGTGACGACCTGGTTGGCATGGTTTTATCGCCAGCATCGGTAGCCTTAAAAGCAGCTGTGATGGATTTTGCCAAGTTTTATGAAAAGGCATACGAGTGGACCTTGAACATGGGCCCTAGAATCATCATTGCCATGATCGTGCTGTTGGTCGGTCTTTGGCTTGTAAAAAATTTGCGTCGCTGGCTGCGCAAGACTATGATGAAAAAGATAGAAGAATCAACCCTGGTATCATTCATCGTCAGCTTATCGATCACTTCCCTTCACATTCTCCTCATCCTGCTCATCATGCAGATACTGGGCATTCAAATGACACTGTTCACCGCACTCATCGCCGCCATGGGTGTTGCCGCGGGACTTGCGCTTTCAGGCACTTTACAAAATTTTGCCAGCGGGGTGCTCATTCTGTTGCTTAAACCGTTTCGTCAGGGCGATAATATTGTTACGCAGGGACAGGAAGGGAGAGTGTCCTCCATACAATTGTTTTATACAGTGGTCACTACTTTCGACAATAAAACGGTGATCGTTCCCAATAGTAAATTATCCAACGAGGTGATCATCAACACCAGCCGTGAAGGAAAACGCAGACTCGACATTGAATTAAAATTCAGTTATGGGATGGATATCGAAAAGATCAGAAGCGTGGTTGAGAACACCATCAATTCTCTCAAGACCGTGTTAAGAGATCCACCCCATCGCATTGGCATATCGGCGCTAGATCCGGATGGTTACAAAGTGATGGTCAACGTCTGGACACCCGCACATGGTTTCCACGACATCCGCTTGTTATTACAAGAAAAGATCATGGGCAATCTGAAAGCAGCGGGCATCAAACTTCCCGGCATGTGACGATCCCATCTTTTTTCAAATTTATTCTTAACTTTTTCTTGTCAACATCATCCCAAAGTGCACACCATATAGGTTCCGGATTCCTCCATCAGCGAATTTGGCGATGTCTACTAAAAAGAAAATCCGCGAGGTTCAGGGCTTGGTCAAGGCAAAGCTATCTGTGGGTGATACAAGCCCCTTTAAGTCACGCCAAAAGCGTAGTATTGACATCTCCTCATATTAGTAATAACTTGTAGACATGAAGAAACTGTTATTGTTGCTGATATTCGTGATTTTGCCCTTATCTTTTTTGCGGGCCCAGTCGTCTGAAATAAAAAGGGACGTTAAAAAAGCCACACGCGAAGTAAAACGTGTTGGCAAAAAGATCGGCAAGGAGTCTGCGAAAGTTGCCAAGGCTACTGCCAAGGCCGTGACCAAAGAAACTCCGAAGGCGAAAAGAAGGGTTAAAAAAACGGGTAAGTCCATCAAGAAAGAGCTTAAAGAATAGCATCGTTGAAATGACAAGTCTCGAATTTCAACATACGTCATTTTAATTATGTATTGGATATTTTCTTTACTCTCTCTGGCCAGCGCAGCCTTTTTCCTATTCATCGAAACAGTGATCCTGGCCTTTGCCATCAACAACCGTCACTATGCCTATTATTTTGCTTTGGTTGCAGTCTTCAGTGTGGCAAGCTTGTTCGGAGCGAAGCGTATCAGAGCAACATCAAACCAAGAAACAACGAAAGCTTTAAAAGTTTCAGAGTTGGTGATACGCGTCGTTACGATTATCATCCTTGTTTTGGGATGCGCAGTACTGGTGCTGAATTACATCATGAACACTTTATAACACCTGTCACTATTCTTGCCGTAAGGCATTCAGCGGATTGGCGCCGGCGGCTTTCAAGGACCTGTACCCCACTGTAACCAATGCCACCACCATCGCTATTGCTCCTGCCAGCAGGAAAATTAGCGGACTCAACGAAATTTTATATTCAAATTCGTCCAACCAGTTGTTCATAATAAAATAAGCGATGGGACTGGCCACCAGGAATGCTATGCTCACTTGTTTTGCAAAAGATGAAGAAAGCAACATAAAAAGATCGGCAACGCTGGCCCCCAGCACTTTTCGGATGCCTACTTCCTTGGATCTTCTTTCGATGGTATAAGTAGCCAGGCCGAACAAGCCAAGACAAGCTACAAAAATACTGAGCGCTCCTCCCATACGGAAGATCATTCCAGCTCTTTGTTCGGCGACATAAAACGAATTTAATTGTTGGTCAAGGAAATGATATTCTATAGGAGTTTCGTTGTCGAACGCCTCGTGCACACGGGTAATATCCTTCAAGGCGTTTTCGATATTGCCGGATATTTTCAACGTAAAATAATCTATCCGTTGAATGGGGTTGTTCCAGGTTCCGACAATGATCGGTGCTACTTTTTGATGAAGTGACTGAAAATTGAAGTCTTTGATCACACCAATTACTTTGGCATCGAATTCCAATCTTCGCGTTTTCATTCTGATCACAGAGCCCACGGGGTCGGTCAACCCTAATGCGTGCACAGCCGATTCGTTCATGAGTACGCTGGAAGAATCAACCTGGCCGTTTGGCGGAAAATATGTTCCAGTCGCCAATTGCAATTGATAGGTATCAAGCATACTCTCATCAAATCCCATAAAATAACTTTGCAGATAGCCTGGATTTTCATCGGCCGAAGATTTCACTTCGAGCTGCACAATATTTTTCCATTCGCCCGGCACGCGCGACGACACCGCCACCTTCTGAACACCGGGCACTTTGGAAAATTCATTTTTCATGGCCTGGAATTTCGGACGAATATCGCCATTGTTAATATCGACAATTACCAGCTTGTCCTTGTCAAATCCGACATCCTTGTTTTGAATAAAATTCATTTGCCTCCCGATCACCATAGTGGAAATGATCATAACAATGGTCAGCGCGAATTGAAAGACAACCAATACTTTCCTCAGGTTGACGGTGCTTCCGTTGGACACAACTTTGCCCTTCAATGAGGCCACAGGTTTTAATTTTGACAGGTAGAAAGCCGGATATCCTCCCGACACGATGCCAATGATCAGTGAAATGACCAGCAAGGAAGGAAGATAGGTTCCCATGGTAGTAAAGTTAATATCGAAGTTCTTTCCGGTGATCTGGTTGAAGAACGGAAAAGCAAGGTCCATTACGCCAATAGCAAGGATCATTGAGATAACCGTAATGATAACAGCCTCGGTCAGGAATTGCGCTATCAATTGTTTCTGATGAGCACCCACCACTTTTCTTACGCCCACTTCTTTTGACCGCGCCATGGCTTTTGACGTAGCGAGGTTGATATAATTGATACAAGCGATGACGAGCAGAAAAATTCCCATGGTAGAGAATATATAGATATACGACATCTGACCATGTCCGGCCTCTGTACCGTTTTCAATTTCATCCGACCGAAGGTAGATATCCTCAAGGCCTTGAAAATCGACGTCGACCGTAGCGGCATTTTTACCGAATTTTTCACGAAGCATCGGCATCTTAGCTCGAAGGTTTGCAACTGCATTTTTATCGTTCAATACGATGTATGTAAATGCCCCAAATTCCTCCCAGCTATTTAAATAGTTGGTCCACTCCTGATCGGCCAGGAGGCTGGAGAACAACATGTCAAACTTCAGGTGCGAGTTATCGGGATGATCTTTGATAACACCTGTGACCTTCACCTGGCCAAATTCAGTTTTTATAGTTTGTGTGATAGGGTCTTTGTCTCCGAAATATTTTTTTGCCATGGATTCTGTCAACACCAGAGAAAACGGTTGGTCCAACGCGGTGGTCCTATCGCCAGCCACAAATTGAAAATCAAAAACTTCAAATAGATTGGCATCTGCAGTATACCAATTCCGCTCCTGGAAATTTTGGCCGTCTATTTCAAATACGATCTGGCCGCTAAAGCGATGCAGCCGTACCATGTCTGTTACCTCCGGGTAGTTGGCCACCAACTCCTTGCCCAAGGGCGGCACCGTAACACCATAATACCTGACGTTTTCGGGCATCCTCTTATCGATGGTCAGTATTCTAAATATCCGATCAGATTTACTGTGAAAGGTGTCGTAGGATAATTCGTTGCTCACATACATGTAAAGCATACAGCTGAACGATATTCCGATGACAAGCCCGAGGATATTGATGATCGAATATGATTTGTTTCTCAACAGGGCACGGAACCCGATCTTGAAATAATTTTTTATCATGTGGTGTTTTAGCCATGCGCGACGACAACATTCGTGCCACCGCTTTAAATTGTCATAATTCCCAAATTTTCATAAAATGCTCGTTCACATCCGTGCAAACATGAGCGATAGTGGACAAAAAATTTCACGTACTATGCCTAAAAGGTTTGATCTCCTCTTTCATGGCAGATTCTAACCTTGAAAAATCCGGGCTTGCAGGAGGCGAATTTAAATGCACAGGAGAACCAGGCTCTACAGGTGTACTTGACAATTTAGATTTGCATCAGGTCATCGGTGGAATGAGCATTACCGGAACTTTTGCATGATGCAGAACATAATCGGAGACATTGCTGGAGAGTAGTTTAGCAATGCCCTTTTTACCATGAGTGCCGACGATGATAAGATCGGCCTCCCATGTATTGGCGGTCTTCATAATATCTTCAGCGGGATTTCCTTCAGGCATAAATTTCACAAGATCTTTTCCGTCATACATGTCGGCCAATTGATCCAACGTCTGCTGCGCTTCTTTTTTTAATAAGATCAAAGCTTCCTGCGGAAGAATGTTGGCTTCTACATTTCCCATGGCCTTTGCTTTATCAACCACAAAAAGCAAGGCAACCTTAGCATGGAGGGCATGCGCAAGCTCTATTCCTCTTTTTGCCACTGGAAGGGAGTTCTCACTACTATCAACCGTAATTAAAATCCTCGAGTAAGGCATTTAGGTAAGGTGCACTTTACAGCATGGCACGTCTCTAAATTTAAGAAAATAACAACACCCAAAGAAATGATAGGCGTGTTAGGCTCAAGAGGACCTGGAAATCCAAGTACCGGTGATCTAAGTAAAGTGTATCAAGGAGGCATGATCGAGTATTTGGTCGGTCATGAACTACTTGCCTTTCCGCATCAATCATTGAGCGCCCTGCATTTTTGGGTACGTGAAAAGAAAACATCGGTCGCTGAAGTAGATCATTTATTCCCATTCGAAGGCAAGCTCATACCTGTTGAAGTTAGGTCAGGTAGCGTGGGAAAACTACGCTATTACATTTGTTTATAGATGCAGCACCACACAATATCGCTGTGCGCTTTCATGCTGGAGAAGTTCCAGGCACAAACCACAACGCCAGAGGGCAAACAATTTAATTTACCTAACCTTCCTTACTATGCAGCATCTCAGATTGAGAAATATCTGGCATGGGTTCAAACACAGGATTAGATAATCACGGGAATGGTTCGACGCCTCATCGGGGTTAAAACGAAAAAGCCCTCAGATTTTTAAATCTGAGGGCTTTCAATTTAGTACCGAAGGAGGGACTCGAACCCTCACGTCTTGCGACACACGCCCCTGAAACGTGCGTGTCTACCAATTCCACCACTTCGGCTGGTGAACAATATTTTTTGGTGCCCAGGACTGGACTCGAACCAGCACACCGGTTAAGGCACTACCCCCTCAAAGTAGCGTGTCTACCAATTTCACCACCTGGGCTGTTGTAGTAAAATCCGTTTTTCAACGGGCGACAAAGGTATAAAACCTTTGCAAATTATAACAATCTATTCCTTTTATTAACGTAAATTCCAAAAAGGCTACTTCAAAATTCCCTAACTTACCAAGCTGAAAAACTGAGTATTAACAGTTAGCCCCCAAACTAACCTCTTATGAATAGACTTGTCTTGCTAATTTTTGTCTTAGTCACCCTTCTTCACCACGCTCAAGCCCAACAAAGCGTTACCATAGGCAGCAATACCACGAAAGCCAACGCCGTTCTCTGGCTCAACGGCAATGGATCACAAGGTCTCTTGCTTCCCGTAGCCGACAAGGATTCTTTTAACCCCGGCGGGGAGGCAGGCATGATGATCTATGATTCAGGGGATAAAAAGGTTTATTACTGGGACGGCAGCGCCTGGATTGCCGCGGCCGGCGGCGGAGCGAGCACTGAGGTAGACGGCATCATCGGAAACGAAGTTACGCAGGTCAATACGGCCAGGGGAGGTATGGAAATAACAGGAGCCGGAACAGCTGCAAGTCCGCTGGTCGTTGGGCTGATAGCTGGTACTACAGATCAACAAGTTTTAAAGTGGGACAATACGGCCAAAAAATGGGTTCTCGGAACCGACGCCGGTGGCGTTACTTATACATCTGGCACGGGGATCCTGATTAACGGATCCAACCAAATCAGCAATACGGGCGACGTCAACGCCACCGACGATATAACGAACATCACGCCCGCAGGAGGCGATCTTTCCGGCACCTACCCGAACCCTACAGTGGGACGGATCCGAGGTATCAACGTTTCTGCAACCGCGCCGACTTTAAACCAGGTGTTACAATACAACGGAACAAACTGGACGCCATCAACTTTGGCCGCCGGAGCTGGTACGGTCACCAATGTCTCGGGCACACCACCGCTGTCGGTGATCAATCCTACGACCACCCCTTCTATCAGCATCACTCAGGCCAACGGAACCACCAACGGGTTTCTCAGCTCTGCCGACTGGACAACTTTTAATAATAAGATTGGAACAACAACAGCAGCCTCTGGCGATCTGTCGGGTACATTCGGGTCGCCGACGGTCGCGCGTATACGAGGTATTAATATATCCTCGACAGCACCGACTTTGAATCAGGTGTTACAATTCAACGGCACCGATTGGACACCGGCAACCTTTGTACCTTCTTTCGGTTCACAAACAGCCAATTTCGTTTTTGCTGCACCCAATGGCGCGGCAGGCACCCCCACCTTCAGGGCGCTGGTGGCTAACGACATTCCTAATCTGGATGCGGCTAAGATCACGACGGGAACATTCCCCTTAACCCGTATCACCGGGGCCGGCATCGGCATACGCGCCATTTTAGGAAGCAGTAATAACGTTTTAAGCTGGGTCAACGGCGGAGCCGACCAACTGTTGGGAACCGATGGCGCGGGTAATCTGCAGTTTACCAATAAATCGAATTTTCTTGGCGGCACCTTGACCAATGGCCAGATCTATGTAGGTGATGCTTCGAACATCGCCACCGGTGTTGCCGTGTCTGGCGACCTTACTATGGCCAACACCGGCAATGCCCAAATTGCCGCAGGTGTCATTGTTGATGCCGATGTCTCTGGCGCCGCCGCGATCGCCGGAACAAAGATCAGCCCCAATTTCGGTACGCAGAACGTAACCACAACCGGATTTGTAGGTGTCAACACAACCCCGTCCTATCCTGTAGACATCAACGCATTCGCATATGGATTAAATCACACCGATGGTACGGTTGTACTCAGCACATATGCCGGTAGCGGAGGTATTTATGGTGGAGCCATCGGAACACAATCCAATCACCCGTTCTTCATTTACACCAACAATGGCGGCGCGCGCATGACCATCCTCAATGGCACCGGCGATGTGGGTATCGGCACGGTAGGGCCAACATCCAAACTTGAAGTAAACGGATACACTAAACTCGGTTCCGAGGCCAATACCTCCACCGACTATTCGCCCGCCATCAAAACCCGGAAAATTGTCGGCACCACTTCTTCGTTCACGGGCGGTTCGGCTTCGGTTTCAATCAATGTTCCAGGGTCACAAATTGTATCCGTGAACGTGAGTGTGCAGTATGGCGCACCTAATTTTTGGTATGTGCCACATTCCTACACGGTCAATGGCGGGTATGAATTCCATTATTACTGGGCAGATGACGGCGCTGGCAATACTACCATTACCGTGTGGAGTCAATCAGGAAACGATGGTCAACTTTTAAATAAGCCCTTTATAGCATACGTGGTTTATGAACAATAAATATTGAATCGGGAGCCAGTCTCCACATTAATTTTTCTATAGAAATCTAAAATTTAAACCCTCAGCCCATGAAGGTAACGATACGCCAATCTATTTTTTGCCTCGCTTTATTCCTCACATTTCTTCAGGCGCAAGCACAACAATCGGTGTCTATCGGAACGACACAAACCAATTCAAAAGCTGTCTTGCTGTTGAGTTCGCCCGGAAAGAATCAGGGCCTTATTGTTCCAACAGTTTCCAGCACTGGCGTCGTCAGTGCGGGTACCAGCGACAAAGGGATGATCGTCTTTAACGAGAGCGACAGCAAAGCCTATTATTTCAACGGCACAACGTGGGTTGAGGTGGGATCGGGTTCGGGCACAGGCGGAAGTTCTTATGTGCTGAAGATGGCCGGCAATGATATCATCCTTGAAAAGGACGGCACCGCACAAAATACGATCAAGATCGCTTCTACCAATCCAACTGCAGCAGGACAATTTTTAATGTGGGACGGTTCAAAGTGGGTTGCCACGGCGCTAAGCCAGGATGTAGGCAATTCCAACGGTGCTATCACCGTGACTGGCCTCCAGGGCAAAGCCCTTCCCACACTTCCTGCAACAACACAAATTCTGGCCTATAACGGAACGAACTGGGTGTTTCAGGCATTGGGCGGGGGAACTGACAGCCAGGATCTAAGTTTGGCCGGGACCACCCTTTCACTTACCAACGATGCCACGCCTGTAAATCTCGGAGGACTTTCGATTTTAAACGCCGTGTCGGGCGGCCCCACTGGTACGATTACCGACGGCACCCTGATAGATGCAGACGTAAGTGGCACTGCAGCAATAGCCGGATCGAAGATTTCGCCAAACTTCGGCGCGCAGAATATCACCACCACAGGAAATCTCAACGCCGCTATTGGAACATTTTCGGGCAACCTGAACATACGTGCACTGAATTATGTCTGGCCCACGACGCACCTTGCTGGTGTACTGACCAACAATGGCACGGGCACTTTGACCTGGGCGCCCATTCCCGGAGCCATCAGCAATCTTACGGATTTGACAGACGTGAATGTTACCGGCCCAACAGCCGGACAAGTGCTGGTTTACGATAACACCACCTCAGAATTTAAAAACCGTTCGCTCGTTGGAGATATCAGCGCAGTGACTAACACCGGCAGTGTGACCATTGCCAACG
>JBMOKS010000308.1:0-2100 GCA_049324355.1 Bacteroidota bacterium | reverse complement strand
TTTAAGACTGTCAAATTTAGCAATTTATAAAATCAATCCAGGGTAAATTCCTCTTTCCAATTGTCCTTCTCCTGCCATGCAGGTTGTTGTTTTTTGTCAAATACAAAATTACCGATCACCAGAAAGTCCATCTCGGTGCGCATGAAGCACCGGTAGGCGTCTTCGGGAGTGCAGATGATTGGCTCCCCGCGCACATTGAAGCTTGTGTTGACAATAACACCATAACCCGTAAGTTTTTTGAATTCCTGGATCAGTTCATAATACTTGGGGTTTGTTTCGCGATGTACAGTTTGAATGCGCGCAGAAAAATCAATGTGTGTGATCGCCGGCATGTCTGAACGCAGGTGGTACAGTTTCTCCTTCAGCGGAAAAGTGTGGTAAGCTTCCGGCAGCGGTTTTCGACGTTCTTTTTTTACCGGCTGTACGAGCAGCATGTAAGGAGAGACAGTATTGTGTTCGAAGTATGCGGAGCATTCTTCGTTGAGTACCGACGGCGCAAAAGGCCTGAACGATTCACGAAACTTGATCTTGACGTTCAGTTTTTTCTGCATCTCTTCGTTGCGCGGGTCGCCCAGGATACTTCTTCCACCCAGGGCCCTTGGACCAAACTCCATACGGCCCTGCATCCACCCGGTAACGTTGCCCTCTGAAAGTTTTTGGGAGACATGCTTGCACAAGGCATTGTAATCCGAAAAATAGGTTGCCTTGGCGTCATACTTGCGGATCACCATGTTTACATCCAGGTCTGAAAATTCGGGTCCAAGATAAGAACCCTTCATTCCATCGAGGGTGGTTGGTGTTTTTCGCTCCCGGCCAAAGTAGATGTGGTAGGCCGCCTGTGCTGCACCCAACGCGCCACCGGCGTCGCCGGCGGCGGGCTGAATAAAAACATCTTTGAATAAGCCGGTGTTGTATACCTTGCCGTTCGCTACACAGTTGAGCGCTACACCGCCAGCCATACAAAGATGGCTTGATTGTGTAAGGCGTTTTGCCTCTTGAGCCATCTTGATGACTGCCTCTTCGGTGATCTCCTGAATGGCGAGTCCGAGGTTGCAGTGGTGAGGCAACAGTTCATCTTCCGGTTTCCGGGCTTTAAATCCAAAAAGTTTTTCCCACTTGTCTTCATAAACCATGCGCAATCCTGTGGCATAGTTAAAATATTTCTGGTTCAGCCATACGGAGCCATCGTCCTTGATGTCTACCAAAGTTGACTTAATAATATCGACATAACGTTTCACCTCGTCGCTGCCGGGCACGCCGTAAGGAGCGAGTCCCATCAACTTGTATTCGCCTGAATTCACCTTAAAACCGAGGAAATAGGTAAAGGCCGAATAGAGCAAACCGAGCGAGTGCGGGAACTTAAGTTCCTTCAGGATCTTAATGTCCTTGCCCTTACCATGACAGATCGATGCTGTAGCCCATTCACCCACGCCGTCGATAGTGAGGATTGCCGAGTCTTCAAAAGGAGAGGGATAGAAAGCACTGGCCGCATGCGAAAGGTGATGTTCCGGAAACAGTAGCTTAACTTTCTTTTTATCAAAAGCTTCTATTTTCTCCAGCTCTTCATACAATAGTCTTTTCAGGAACATCTTTTCCTTCAACCACACCGGAATAGCGGTGATGAATGAAGAAAGCCCCTTAGGAACGAAAGCATAGTAAGTTTCCAGCAGGCGTTCGAATTTGAGCAGGGGTTTATCGTAAAAGGCAATGGCATCGAGTTGGTCTATCCTGGTACCTGAATAGGTCAGGCAGAATTTTACGGCGTTAGAAGGGAAATTCGGATCATGCTTCTTGCGGGTAAAACGCTCTTCCTGCGCGGCTGCGACAATTTCGCCATCTTCGATGATGGCGGCGGCTGAATCGTGGTAGAAAGCTGAGATTCCTAGAATTTTCACGTATAAGGGAGGTTTTTAAGCCCTGAAAATAGCTAAAACTTACAGAAGATGAGGAAGCAACCGTTAAAAGCTTGTGCCAATTAATGTTAAGCCTCCATTCAATTGTGCGGTGATTAGCGATCTTTGTTTATCTTTGGATTTGGCTTTGTTCTCAAATGTCTTTACCAAAGGAGAAGTCCTATCTTTTTGCGGATTTTGTTCGATT
>JBMOKS010000307.1:0-18806 GCA_049324355.1 Bacteroidota bacterium | reverse complement strand
CCAGCTGGCAATTAAAATTGGAAAAGCACCTCCGGTTTCTGGAAGAAACCGGTTTCTCCCGCCATGAGATCACCTTCGATGTCAACACCGACGAGTTTGTGCTGGGAGAAGACATGGCTATTTCCAGGGTCGATGTTGAAGAATATATGAAACAGGGCGAGGCGACCCAAGGCCGCCGGCACCAGCGGCGGTCGGCCTATATCGTGAGCAGCACCCGGGTCGTGAATATTAAGTACTACCTTGACACCACCGTTCCTGCCAGTTGGCGCGCGGCCATCGCACAGGCGATAGTTGAATGGAATGCCGTGAATGGTACCACACTTTTCCTTTCTCAGGTTACCGAAAGTGCTTCGGCCGATGTGAGGGTCAACGGCATCAATGTACCTGCAGCGTCATGGATTGCACGGGCCTATCTTCCAACTTTTACCGGCGCGCCCGGCACGATCATTACCGTGAACACATACTACAACTACCTTGACGCTGGCCGTAAGTTGTTTGCGATGGCGCACGAGATGGGGCACACCTTCGGCTTGACGCATACCAATCAAACCACCGGCACACTCATACCGGGCACACCCGTGTCGGACCCTGGCTCCGTGATGAATTCTGTGGTATTGCCTTGGAAGGGATTCACACTTTATGACCAGGTTGCCGTGCAGGTTCTGTATCCTGCGGTAGAGCCCGGATGACACCGGATGCCAGATATCAGGTGGTTGGTATCGCGCTAGGATGGTGTGGCCTGTGCAATAGGGATAGAAGCGAAAAGCCCGGAGTGTGCTGGCAGGAGCGAAGCCGGACTTGTAGCGGATAGCCCGGGCCGGAGGCATTGCCAATAATTTCATTTTCCAGTCGTTTCGTAAATGGATCGAAAGGCTTTTAGCGGCACTATTCCTGCCGGGTTCATCCACGACTCCATTCTTCAATAATATGCAGTGAGGGGTGAATAACGAATCCAGGAGCAGGTCACCCCTGCGCGGCAACATTGGGCTGATCGTTACGTATGGCTCATGGCGTTCGATTTGTCAATCACGTGTTCTTTTTGCGTGATGTCGCGTATACCTTTTATCATGAACCACACCAAGGCCACGGCAAAGCCTATAAACATCGAACGCAGAATCGGCCCTATCATCTGGTAGTTGGCTCGCTCCAGAAGAAAAAGGCAGCACGAGTCTGCAACGTAGCTCACCCCTGAGATCACGACCAGGATACCGATAACCCGCGGTGCAAGTCCTGACCGCATGATGAGCATTCCGAAAGGAATAAAAGACAGTCCTAAGAAAAACTTGGTGGGACTCATGGTATAACGGTACATGCGCATCAGAAAATACGAGACCTCGTGCTGCCTGGCGGCATCGAAAGTGCCACGTGGGTCGCTTTTAAGAGTCATCAGCGCAGTAAAATGGAGACCTTCGGCGATAAAGACCACGGGGACCTGCGCTAGGGCCGGAAGGATCATAAGCAGCGCAAGATGTTTGTCTACCGGTCTGAACACCCTATAAAACAGCAATAGCATGAATACGAAAAGCATGTAACCCGCGACGTGCCCCACGATGGAAGTTCGAAAAATGAATTCATTGGCAAGCAGATTTTCAGCGGTGGCCACCGGATTCTGAGACACAAATATTTTGGATGGCACGTACGTTTCCGACCAGATTGCCATAGGAAGACTGATAAAGAAAAACAACGACGCAGCCAGCCTTACTGTTTTGGTGTTACTGTTGAGGTTCGTTTCCATAGATTGTCAATTATTTCTTGAACAAGAATAGCTGTTTTGCATCTTTGAAAATGCAGGAGTCAACAGACTTCCGGGCCATGTCAATGGACGACGTGTGCGGGTCAATTGTGGTTTGAGGGGCCACGCGCGTTTCTCATCGAATGCGGCGTGTCGTCGAAGAACACTGCGCTCTTTGAACAAGGCGCGTCTGTGCAAACACAAATTTACGGTAGAGGCTGATGAGATAATTTTCGCGCTGGACTGATCAAAAAAATGCATAGGTTTGCCTCCGTGAAGCATTCGGACAGTAAGCCGGAGCCACACGGGCCCTTATACCTTTTGCAAGAAGACAATTATTTCACGATCTCACTCACCAGAATGACGGGCGCAATATTCGTATAATTGGCTAAGTCGGCCCTTATCATATCTCTGTTTGGAGCAATGGCCGTCTGATAGTCGTTAAGGCTTTTTACATAAAACGTCCCAATGGCGACATAGGGCAACGGTTGATTTGGGATGCCGCTGGCTACGCCTTTGTCGATGGTGTATTTTACCATGTTTGATCCCAGAAATTTTGCGACCATAGGCATATGTTTCGTTTCGTAATACTCCATATTGAAAATCGCGCCTTCTGAAAACGGATACATAACGGCCACTTTGATTAAACCTTTTTCTGCAATATCCGAATCGTGCTTTTTGCGAGATTCTTGTTCCTGACCGAAGGTGGCAAAACATGCTGCCAGGAGCAGGAACGGTACAATAATAAGTTTGAGTTTCATGCCTGTAAAGTTTGTTGATGTTAAGTTATCACTTTTGTGTTCAAAATCATGCTGATTGCCAGGGCCACTATAATATTCTTGGGCTTTCTGAAATTCACGATGGTTTGTAATAAGTCACTCGCCGGTCTTACCTGATAAAAAAACCACGCTCTCTTTTCATGAAACAGGGGGCAAGATGAAAATAAAAAAGGCTGTGCCCACATGTGCAGCACAGCCTTTTTTAAAATTGAATAAGTCTTATTCCTTCAAGAACTTTTTGCTAAGCAAGCCCTTGTCAGTTTGAATGGACAGAAGGTACAGACCTGCTCCCAGGTTTGACACATCAATGCCATTGTCGTAGCTGGCAACGCGCGTTGCAGAGCCTGAAGGCGAAACGATGTGCATAGAGATCACTGTTGCCTCGGCAGGGACCGATACAAACAAGCGATGCTTAACGGGGTTGGGATATACTTGGGTGTTGCCCTCCATGTTGGGTTCCTCCAGCGCCAGGCTGGTTGTTCCAACCTGGATATTCACCGTATAGTCTTCCACCTCTCCGTAGCTGAACGTTTCGCATGACGTGGGGATGCCGTTGTATTTCATCGACACACGCATGCGGGTAGAACCAATGGCTGCTGTGGCAGGCACCGTAAAGGTTCCACTTACAGGCGTAGTGGTTGTAGTGGCACGCGTCCAAACCTGTTCACCTGAGTCAACAAAGTCACCGTCGCGGTTGTAGTCGATCCACGCCGCATAGGCTTCGCCGTACACCGTACCTGTCCAGGTGGGTGTGACGGTAATGGTGTAGGCTGTGCTTCTGCCCAGGTTGGTAGATATTGCGGTGAAGTTACCATACCCGGCGTTGGCACCGCTCACGTTGTTGATGGTTCCCACCTGCACACGACCGATGTATTCATCCACCACGCTATTACCTTTGGAAGCACAATAGGTAGGGGTGATCGGGAGAGTTGTTACGTTCAGAGAAGCATCAGCCGATGCGTTGCCGGCGGCATCTTTTGCGCGAACCGTGACTGCATAGGTAGTTCCTGCTGTTAAGCCGGTCAACGAATAGGTAGTTCCAGTCGGTGATCCGTTCAACACACCGCTCACGCGTACTTCATAACCCGTTACGCCTACGTTGTCGGTAGAGGCAGTCCAGGAAAGGTTAGCGGATGTTTGTGTGATGCCCGAAGCAGCCAGGTTGGTAGGTGTTGATGGAGCTTGGGTATCCGCTACGCCAGGCTGGATGTTCACGGTATAGTCTTCCACTTCACCATAGCTGAAGGTTTCGCAAGAAGTAGGTATGCCGTTGTACTTCATGGAGACGCGCATGCGCGTTGCGCCTGTGCTGGCCGTTGCCGGTACGGTGAAGCTGCCACTCACGGGCGTTGTGGTAGTAGCCGTGCGGGTCCATACTTGTTCGCCGGCATCCGCAAAGTCTCCATCGATGTTGTAGTCGATCCATACGCTGTAACCTTCGCTATAGACAGTGCCTGTCCAGGTCGGGGTAACGGTGATGGTGTAGGCTGAGCTCTTGTTAAGGTTAGTGGAAATAGCAGTGAAGTTGCCGTAGCCGGCATTCGCACCGGAAACGTTGTTAATAGTACCCAACTGAACACGGCCAATGTATTCGTCTGCCACGCTGTTTCCTTTCGAAGCACAGTATACCAATTGAACGGCGGTGGTCGTAAAGTTCACAGATGCGCTCCAGGCAGAAGTTGCGCTGGGACACTTGCTGCGCACCTGTGCCTCGTATTGTGTAGTAGGCGTCAGTCCGCTCAGCGTCGTGGAAGGCGAAGTTGTTGCAACAGTTGTCCATGTACCTGAACCCACCACGCGGTATTGCACGTCATAGGTTGCACCCGACACGGCACCCCATGACAAGGTTGCAGCGCTGGAAGTGATGCCAGAAGCAGCAAGCCCGGTCGGAACAGTGGCATTACATACAGGAGGTGTACCTGAAATGCCGGTGATGATCAAGCTAAACCTCTGGCTTCCACCAGAAAGGGTTCCTTTGTGTGTAACGGTTATCGTGTAGGTACCAGAAGCACCCGACACATCAACGCGTTCGAATGGATCTTTGATGTTGTCGCCGGTCGAGTTGGTGGTGATTGACGTGAGGCGGTAGGGGCTGTAGGTTGAGCTTGCCTGAGTAATGCGGACGTCAAGGTCATTCACAAGTACAGGGGTGGTCAGGTTGGCTGTTCCTGTGTTAGCAACACCTGCAGGATCTGTCCAGCAAATAGAAGCTATCAACTTATTGATGCCGTCAGATTGAACCGTTGTCGTGTAGGTTTGTCCTTGCGAAAGGGTAAACTCATCGATCCTGGATTCAGCGCCGCGCTGTGAAATAGCCTGGGCTGCGCGCTTGGCGTTCAGCAGGCCGTATCCGAAGATAACATCAGGGCCTGCAGTTCCGGCATCATCTGCTGTATGCATAGCAAGACCCTTCAGCGTAGCAGCGCGCATAAAGGCGCCGTTCAGGTTGTTGTAGTGCTGTTGTAGCAGGAGCAACGTTCCGGTTACGTTAGGTGTGGCCATGGACGTTCCGGAGATAGAGGAGTAAGCTGCATCGCTGGATTCGTAGGTAGAATAAACACCTGTTCCGTTACCGGTGATGTCGGGCTTGATGCGAAGGTCATCGGTAGGTCCTTGGCTGCTGCTGCTGTTGATGAGTACAGCGGCGGTCAGGTCCCCGCTAGCGTTTACGCTGGCATCTTGCGCGTTGGCCACCACCAGGTTGTTTTTGGAAGTAGCGTGGCCTGTCAGCTTATCGTAACCAGCGTTGCCATTGAGGGGTTGAGAATTGTAGTTGGTAGTTCCATCGTTACCGGCAGCCACCACCATCAGGTAGTAAGGAGAGTTGACTAACAAATTATCCCAATCTCTTGATTCATCGATGTAAGCGCCGAAGTACCAATCCGGCACCAGGTCAGAACGATAACCATAGGAGTGGTTAGAAAGAAGCATACCGCCAGCAGCGGCTGTTGTCGCTTCTGCGATGTCGTTGTTCCACTCGTAGCCTACAGCCCTGGCCTGAGGGGCCATGCCTTTGGCGGCAGCCTGCACGCCGGAAGCAATGATGGTACCGGTTACGTGGGCTGAGTGATAGTGAAGGGCAGTGGTTCCGTCGCCGATGGAGAAACGGTTGGTACCGCCGGGTCCATCGTATTCCTGGTGAGTGGACCGCGCCAAACCACCGTCCCATACGTGGGCTGTCATGTTTTGGCCATCGAGGTTAAGACCGAGAGTACCACCAGAGTTCAGGTGCACGGCACGGGTAGACGCAGCGGCCGCCGCATTGAACGTGGTGTAGTAAAGAGGCTGACCGTCGGCAGTTACGCCGATCAGTTCCTGGTATGCACCGCTCGCTGTAACACGGGTGAGTTCCCAGCCCCTCAACTTCGCCATCAGCAGCGCCTTCTCTTTGTTGGCCTTTGCCCTTTGTTCGAAGTTTTGTTTCAGTTCCTGAAGTTTAGGTTGGTCGTACGAGCCAGAGATCTTTTGCCTGGCTTGCTGAGTTTGTGCGGAAGCCATCGTGGTGCAGAACACGAGCCCAAGCAGAAATGCCCGGGAATTCCGTAGACTTAGTAACATGTTTTTTTTGGTTTTGTGTTTAGGTTAAATGGTTATGAGTAATATTTTCCTTGCCGTTATGTGAGTGTCTTGACAAGGGAGTAAAAAAGAAAGGAAGGCGAATCGCGGGCTTTCGGAGCATGACACGAAATCCGCATGGATGGGCAAAAATTTCCCATCCAATGAACGAGTTTTCTGATCATAGGTTTAGGTTAAGGTTTGTACTAAGGGATTAAGTTAGGATTATTGCCAAATTATCCAATGCCAGTACCTTACAATGGGGCATAAAAAAGTACGATTTCGCTTATGGCAAACAAAATTTCATTTACACAGAGTGGAAAAACATCCTCACTTCAATCCGATGAAAGCAGAAGCATGGTACTGCCGGTTCAAACATTTTTTAAGAAGTAGTTCTATGTTCCTTGCTCAATGTTTCTTGTTTCTTGTGATTAATGCGAGGCGCACCCTTCCGCAAACTGATACATGACAACTACTTTGATTAGACCTTTTCTGCAACCTCCGAATCATGCTTTTTGCGAGATTCTTTTTTCCTGACCGAACACAGCAAAACTTGCTGCCATGTTAAGTTAGCACTTTTGTATTCAAAATTATGATGATAGCCAGGGTAGATCCAAATTCTGCGAGAATCTCCTGACCTGCGGCTTTTTCGAGGTCTCCGGTTTTTAGGTTTTCGCCGCTGATGGAGGTTTTGAATGCTTCGAGGGCTTTCTTCTCGTCACCACTGTGTAAGAACTGGTTGGCTTGCCAAATGGCTTCGTTGTAGTTTATGGCGCTTTGCACGTCGGCGAGTTGGTGTTTATGTTGCGGAATTCGAAGCAAAAAGTAGTTTTGCTTGTTGTTAATAAACTATTACTTAAATCCCTTCGTTCACTCATTAATAACCTTCGATAGCGCACAATATGACCAACGAGGGCTGTGACATTTTACTGATAGAAGATGATCCAGATGATGCCGAACTTATTCTGCGGGTGTTGAGGAAAAATATCGCCAATAAACTGCTTCACCTGGATGACGGCGGAAACGCGCTCACTCACTTGTTTTCACTTACTGAAGAAAAGTTCCCCAAGCTGATCCTGCTCGATCTTAAAATGCCACGCATTGATGGTATTGAAGTGCTGAAACGATTAAAGCAAGATGATCTTCGGAAAAATATACCCGTTATTGTAATGATTTCTTCCGACGGAGGTAAGAATTATGTTGAGTCGCGAAACGTTAGTGCAGATGCTTATATTTTGAAACCTCTCAACTTCGAAGCGCTGATTCAGGCCACCATCAAGGCGAATTTGTCGTGGGCGGTACTGAGCCGTCCACCAATGAACGTGTAAACACCCGGTTCATTTTATTCGTCCTTGGAGGTGATCATTGTCTACACTAAATTGTAAACGATTCGGCTAAACCTATAAATAGGATTCAATTAATGGTGTTGACCAATCTCACAACACGATCCTGGTCGGTTATGATGAGGTGATTTTCATTATTTGATAGTTGAGGAAGGAAAACGAATTGTAGAGGCTTTTTTAGCTTTCCATTTTCGGTCACGAGCCCTCGGAAGGTCAACACGCCATGCTCTTCATCCTTTACAATGTAACCAGATTTCAGGTATTTGATCTTAACTTCGGTGTTCTCCATAGTAAAATATTTACCGCCCAGTAAATAAAATATTATGCCTGCTTTTGCAGCCGCTTGAGGTGTGAAAGTAATGGGAGATCATAAACTGAATGTAAAATGAAGATTAACTTTATGTAAGCGCTATGAGTTTAGGTTGAAGGCAAACTCCCTATTGTGTTAAATTCAGGCTTGCAGTAAAATGGATACCACGGTTGATTAATTAATGCAATGGATCAAATTTTATAAGTTATGATGAAAAAAGATTCGCCAGAAATACTGATGCTGGAACATGATGACGACGACCGTTATGTTACCCAAACTCTTTTCAGCGAGAACAGATTTAACGCTCAGTTTACTTTTGTGAATTCAAGCGATGACCTTCTGGCCTACCTCCACGAGAAGAAGACCAAAAACAGCTATCCGTCGATGATCCTGCTCGATCAAATGTCCTCACCGCTGAGTGCCATAGAAGTGCTTCAGGAGATCAAGTCAGATAAGTTATGCCGGCACATACCGGTGGTGGTGTTGGGAGGCGTTGCAAACAAGGAGCTGATCAAAGAATGTTATGCGGCGGGAGCCAGTTCATTTATTATCAAGCCCGACACGCATGAGGAAACGGAACGGAAGATTTCAGATTTTATTCACTATTGGTTTGAGACGGTCGAACTGATATGAATCGTCAATTTTGTTATTTACATTGAATTTTAGCTAGCGGCTCTGTACAACTCCGTTTCCTTCTCCAAACTTTTCACGAGACTCTCGCCGATTCTGGTAAGCTTGTTCACTTTATCGGCCTGGATTACCGAAGCGATGGCCATACCTCTTATTTCTTCGATCAAAGTGCTAAACTCTTCGTCGCAAAGCAGCGACAACGTTGATTGTATCTTGTGTGCGATGTCCAGATAGCGTTGAATATCGTTGGTGTGCTGAGCGCTGTAAGCAGCTTGCTGCAGTTCGCGAATGTTGCTGATCATTAGACCAATTACCTCAAGCTTAAACTCATCATCACATTCGGCGTAGGCATTAAAGTTTATGTGCAACTTACGATAGTCGTTGGAGGAGGCATCCATGATATACCAGTTCACCTTACGGTGCATTTCTTCGGGGTTCAGAGGCTTTGCCAGGAAGTCGTTCATACCAAGTTGCTCAGCTTTTTCTTTGGTCTCTGAAAGGGCTGAGGCTGAGAAAGCAATGATGGGAACAGATTTGAAGTACGAGTCACCCATGGAGCGAATCTGCTGGGTGGCTTCAACGCCGTCCATTTCGGGCATCTGAAGGTCCATCAGCACCAACTCGAAGTCCTTGTTGCTGATAAGGTTCACGGCTTCTTTACCATCATTGGCGACCGTTACCTGATAGCCCCACTTCACCAGAAAATGGGAGGCGATCTTCTGATTCACCGGGTTGTCTTCCACCAGCAATATCTTGGCAGGTGTTTTCGGGTCGATGTATAATGTCGGGTTGTGTATCATAGCGTTTTCAATGGGGCAATTCATGCTCCACTGCCAGAACCTGCTGGAATGGGGTAGTGCAAGAAACCCAAGACCATATTCAAGTTTTGCCGTATTATCCCACCGTTGACAAATAAAAAAGGCCCCTTTTGAGGCCCTTTCACATCGTTCGCTTGCGCGGCTTAAAATTTTGCGATGTACTAAAAAGTATATTCTGACGTGTTTTTCCAATCGAAGCCGCTTAATATGAGTCGTTTTGCATTCCCATTCTAGGAAGTACGGCCTCAGGCTTGGGAACAATTTTCCTTAAAATTCCTTAATCATCAGCTTCCCTGAGTCAATGGTCTTGCCGTTTTGAATGACATTAAAGATATAAATGGTTTTTTCGCTGAACACTTTGTCGAAGAGTTCGCTTTTCCACGGACCGGAAAAGATCCTTTCACCCATCTCATTAAAAATAACGAGCGTACAATTTTTCAACGCCTCACTGCTTTGGTTCAGGAAGCTCACCCCGCGCTGATAAGCAGTTGATATTTTTTCAGCGGCCATTGTCTCTGTCTCTGATGGACCTGTGGTAAGCAATTCGGTTTCGGCCGAGGTCGAAGTTCGTCCGGCGGTCGAAGTAGATGTCGCCGCTGCAGCAGAAACCAGTATGGTAGCATAGTCAATATCAGTTGCGCCCATGTCGTCGGTCACGGCAAGCTTGAATACATATGTGCCTTCCTGCAGATTTGAAACTAAGACAGTTGCCGCTGTTTTGTCAGTCAGCGTCGCATTGGGGCCCGAATATTTTGACCAAAGGTAAGTTACAGAACCATCAGGGTCAGTGCCGGAACCGGTGAGGCTGATCGTGTTGTTGGGTAAGGTAATGCTGACGTCGGCGCCGGCGTTGGCAACCGGAGGAAAATCGAACTTGATCGTGACGTCGTCGCTCGCTTTTGCACCTTTGTCATCCGTCACTTCTAATTTAAAAACACAAATGCCAGTGACCGGACTCGTGATTTTCAATCTATCAGTGTCCTGATTACTGAGCGAACATACCGGTCCTGAGATCTGACTCCACGAATAAGAAACAATTGACCCATCGTCATCCGCGCCGCTCCCGCTAACATTATAGTAAGATATGGGCAGTCGCACTAATCTGTCGGCGCCGGCATTGGCTACTGGCGGTATATTGGTGGCCGACACAACATTGATGGTTACATCATCAGACCCGGAGCCACCCTGGTTATCTGTTACTGTAAGACTGAACGTATAGGAACCCACCGCAAGACCCGAGACTGAAAGCGTTGGTGTCGAAGCTCCGGCCATCGTTACGGCAGCACCGGAAATTTTTGTCCACTGATATGAATCGATGGTGCCATCGGCGTCGGCACCACTTCCGCTCAAAGAGGTTGTTGTCGCCGGGAGCGTGATGGTTTGGTCGGCACCCGCGACAGCCGTGGGTGGGGTATTGACAACCACATTAACTTCATCAAATTTTGAAACGCCGTTGTTATCGGTTACTGTAAGTCTGAATACATATGAACCTTGCGCCAGGTTAGACGCCAGGAGCGTCGGTGTTGTGGACCCAGAAAGCGATGCCGCCGCACCCGATGTTTTTGTCCACTTGAAGGTGTTGATTGTACCATCGCCATCGGTCCCTGTACCATTCAACGTGATGGTAGAAGTCGGCCATATGATAGTTTTGTCCGGTCCGGCATTGGCAACTGGCGCTATGTTCACCGTGAGCGTAACGTCGTCAGACGACGAAGCACCTTCGTCATCGGTCACCGTTAAGCGGAAGGTATAAATTCCAGGAGTGAGCGACGAAGCTGTTAGGGTGGCAGTCGTTGCCCCGGAAAGTGTGGCCGCGGGCCCTGAAGTTTTGATCCACTGATACGAAGTCACGGTACCGTCGCTGTCTGAGCCGCTTCCGTAAAATTTCGTCGATGATGTGGGGGTAGAGATCAGCTTGTCGGCGCCGGCGCTGGCAATCGGTGATGCATTTTCAACAGCAGTGCCCACCGTGACCGTAACGTAGTCGGTGTCGTGACCACCGTTTTGATCAGTGACCTGTAGTTTGAACAAATAACTGCCGGGAACAAGACCATTCACATTTACGGATGCAGATGAATTGTTGGTCCATGTGGCAGGGGCCGGGCCGCTGACTTGCGACCACGAATATGTCGCGACTGATCCATCGGGGTCAGAACCGGTTCCGGTTAAAGTAACGGATGTGGAACTGGTGACCTGATCATTGCCGGCGTCGGCTATTGGAATGGTATTCGAGCCGTTCTTCATATTCATGAACGATAACATCCACTCATATACGTTGGGGTTGTGGTAGGTGTGATCAGGCTTATACGCGCGATCCCAGGCATTGTGGGCAACGCCCGTATAAATAGTAAGCTGGGCAAGAGGAGAAGGTGCGGGCACACAGGCGTTTATCGCATTGATCATGCTTACACTTTTTGACAACGGAACCACGGTATCTATGTCGCCATGGAAAGCCCATACGGGAAGATTTTCGGCAGCAAGCAAGCAAGCTTTTGAAGTAGAATTACGGTTTCCACAAACCGGTGCAGTAGCGGCAAATTCTGTTGTATAATCCTGAACAGTTGTCCAAGTTCCACCGCCACCAAGACTTAAGCCAGTAAGGTAAACTCGTCTTTCATCTATGCGAAGGTAGGTCTTTACGTGCTGGATAACCTCCATCACATACCATGAAGGCCAGTCGCCATAGTTGCTTTTCAATTGCGGTGATATCAGAATGAATGGAAATTCTGTTCCGTTGTTCACATGTTTTGGCGGCCCATGTTTTACCAGTAGCGGAGCTCCGTCATCCAGCACTGATGGGTCAGTTGAGTTGGGGCCACGCTCGCCTATGCCGTGTAGAAAAATAACGACAGGATATTTATCCGAATTGCTGTTGTATCCTGCTGGCAGGTATTCCAGAAATCCGATCACTGATGTTTCGGTTGTTTTGAAAACTTGCTGAGCAACTGTGGAGTTTAACGCCGCTGATATTAAAAATAGCGACAAGGCAAAAAATTTAAGTTTCATTCTTCTTCACTCGTTTCTTTTTTGGAGCAAAACTCCGTTTAGCTGGAGTTCGTCACCGCTACTTAAATAATTATTAAAAATAAAAGGGATTAAAAAATAGACATCGTACGCCAGGGGTCATGGTGTCATAGGCCGCAAGATTTTGGGTTCAAGTTTTAAAAGTTTAACGCCTCAAAGATCCGAAGCTTTATAGGATGTCAGGCGTTCAAGTAACTTTGTTGAGATAGTTTTTCAGACGACTGGTCGTAACAGCCGACGAAATATTTCCATATGGCCGCTTGTAGAAATCACGCCACAATAGTGGAGTGCTAGTCAAATCTGCTTGAATTCATATTTTTGTTTGTGTGTCAATACATTATCACTGCCTACTTCATTACAAAAAGTAGGTTCCTAAGAAAAATTTGGAATCCGCTGCCTATGGCACCGCCAAGTAAGTTCTTGGTGAGAACGGCAGTTTTATGACCTCATATTCGGGATGACAATGCGTGAAAGATACTTGTCAAGATCGCTATAGTCGGCCAGAGAAATGCGTTCGATCTGACGCGTAAGCACGTTATGAAAAACTTCGATGAAATGAGAGTTTAGTGAAAACAAATGAATGCGATAATCATAAAACTCCACAGACTCGAGATAGCAACCGAATTCTGAAACAATCAGCGCTTTATCTGTTAGTGGTAATCCGTTGAAACTTACCTGACTCATGATGTATAAGAAACTAAATTCTTATGCCAATCATTTGAATCGAATATGGAATACTGGATTTTCTAAGTTTGATGTACGGTCTCCTGTCATGAGTTCTCGTCTGGGACCGATATAACTAACGTCGATATCACTTATCAATATGCCGATATTCTGACGTCGAAAGCTTGAGCGAGGAAATTATGAGGCGGCAGCCAATCCCTGCCAATGCGCTTTTCGTCTGAATTCTGTCGGCGGCATTCCTTTCAGTCGTTTGAACTGGCGGTTGAAGTTGGAGATATTATTAAATCCGCAGAGATCGCCGATGGCCGATATACTCAGGTCTTGTTTCATCAACAGGTTGCACGCATGACTTACCCTTACTTCCAGCAAAAAATCGATATAGGTTTTGCGTGTTCTCTTTTTGAAATAACGGCAAAAAGATGTGCGGGTGAGATTCGCGATTTCAGCTACCTCCTCAATGGCAATTTCACGCCCAAATTCGTTCATGGTGAACTGGAAGATGGAATTGAGACGTTTACCTTCGATCTCATCGGCATCGTAGCTGATGGTGTGTTGTGTGAGGAGAAATTCATCCTCACACAAAATTTTCAGTATCTGTAAGAAGTAGATGATCTTGTCAGTGTCTTCGGCAGCAAATATCCGATTGACAAGGGGCTCGAGCTTGTCGAATGTACCGGGGCCGAATTTCATTCCGCGTTGTGTTTTTAACAAAAACTCTTTGATCCGCCAGGCTTCCGGGAGTTGAAGAAAATCTTTTCCCAAGAGATCTTCCTTAAAAAAGATTGAGATGGATTTGGCAATCTCAGGACTGTCCGCATTGTAGTAAACAGGGTCGTTCTTAAAAACGTGAGGAACGCTGGCGCCGATCACAAAAACATTTCCCGGCTGAAATTCTCCAACATAATCTCCCAGGAATAACGTACCTGTGCTTTGCAGCACCAACGTTAGCTGGATTTCCGGATGCTGGTGAAAGATGTCGTAAAAGTGCGGCAGGAAATCCTTCTGCAAGCCAATGGCACTTTTAACAGTTGCCGGTATTTTGAACGGGTGGACACGCATAACGTGAATATTTAGCCTTGAAATGTGGTACTAATTTAGCTCAATATATACTTTGAAGTCAACAAGGATGACAATATAGTACTATACGTGGGCTAAAAAATACCAAACAAACGTTGCCAAACACGGTTTTCATTTGGATTTCTGGCCATTTGAAAACATCGTACTAATCCTAGAAAATCGTGGTGAATGCCCTTCCACACGCTGCCTATACATTTGTTCAGAATCAAACTATTAATCATGAACATTATTTGGGAAGGTGTATTTCCTGCGGTGACCACAAAGTTTACCGCTGACGATAAACTCGATCTGAAAACTTACGAGCAAAACCTCGATGCGCAATTGGCTGCCGGTGTGAATGGCATAATCATCGGCGGAACTTTGGGGGAATCAAGCTCACTAACAGACGCAGAAAAAAATGAACTCGTGAACTTTACGATACAAAGAGTAGGGACCAAAATTCCGGTGGTACTCAATATCGCGGAAGGCGCAACCCGCGAAGCCGTAAAGATAGCCGAGTCGGCAGCCATGCGAGGTATCAGCGGTTTGATGCTGTTGCCGCCCATGCGTTACAAATCAGATCACCGAGAAACTGTAGCCTATTTCAAAGCCGTGGCACAGGCCACGAATTTGCAGATCATGATCTACAACAACCCGGTGGACTACAAAACAGAAGTTACACTCGACATGTTTGAAGACCTGGCCACATGCAAGAACATCGACGCCGTCAAAGAATCCACGCGCGATGTCGTGAACGTAACCAGGATGATCAATCGTTTCGGCGACCGCTTCAGCATCATGAGCGGCGTAGACACGCTGGCGCTAGAGAGTCTCCTCATGGGGGCTAAGGGTTGGGTAGCAGGATTGGTGTGCGCTTTTCCGCGCGAGACCGTGGCTATCTACGAATTGGTGAAGGCAGGTAGAATAGAAGAGGCGGTTGCTATCAACAGATGGTTTATGCCTTTACTCGAACTGGATACCCACGCCAAGTTAGTTCAATACATCAAACTTGCCGAGGCCGAAGCCGGTATTGGTACCGAAACCGTTCGTGCACCCAGACTTACACTGACCGGCGAAGAGCGCAAACAAGTATTGGAAATTATTCGCGAGGGACTCAGGAAACGTCCGGTGTTGCCCGAGCTGCGAAAGGTTTACAAGAGTGAAAAAATCTCCTGTTAATGCATGAGTACGCCCGTTCACGTTGATCAGGTGCTGTTCAGAGCCGAAGAAGCATTCCATCGCTATAAAAGGACCAGCGCGGCAGACAAAGCAAAGTTCCTAAGAATGATTGCTGCCGACCTGGAGAAACTGAGTGACGACTTTATAACCGTCGTTATGCAAGAGACTCACTTGCCCGAGGCAAGGTTGAAAAACGAAAAAAACAGGACCATTCACCAACTCCGGTCATTTGCCCAACTCGTTGAGACCGGCGACTGGGTACAAGCTTCCATCGACACAGCAGACCGGGAACGAAAGCCCTTAGCGAAACCAGACATTCGCAAGATGTACTTTCCTCTCGGGCCTGTTGTGGTTTTTGGCGCAAGCAACTTCCCGTTAGCCTTTTCAACCGCCGGCGGCGATACAGCTTCGGCATTGGCCGCCGGATGTTCTGTGATCGTAAAAAGCCATCCGGCCCATCCGCAAACCTCAAAGTATGTGGCACAAGTCATTGACCAGGCTATTGAGGCATGTGGCATGCCGAAATATATCTTCCAGCATGTTGAAGACACCAGTATCGAAGTAGGTCAACAACTGGTGAAGCATGCCGCAACGCAAGCTGTCGCTTTCACAGGCTCGTATCAAGGTGGCAAAGCGCTATTTGATCTGGCCTGCAAGCGCAAACGCCCCATACCGGTGTTTGCAGAAATGGGAAGCGTTAATCCTGTGGTGGTGTTGCCTTCGGCTATGAAAGACAACAATCTTCCTGGCATGCTGGCATCATCGATCCTTTTAGGCGCGGGGCAGTTCTGTACTAATCCGGGATTATTACTGGTAGCTCAGAACGATCTGCTTGATGAATTCCTTCAGCGGTTGACGGAAAAAATGAACGCTGCGCCTTCGGAGAACATGTTGCACACGGGCATCGCCCAGAATTATCACCATAGAAAGAAACTTACGCTGAGCCAGGCTGGTGTTACACTTTTAACTAGTCGCAAAGAAGATCAAAGCGACACGGCCACCCCGGCACTCGCGGTGGTAGACGTCAAGGATTTTATCGCCAACGGAGTTATGAAAGAAGAGGTGTTCGGTCCGTTTTCATTGGCCGTAAAGTGTGTCGACGAAATTGAGATGTTAAGTGTTGCTGCAAGCCTGGATGGGCAACTCACGGCGAGCATATTTGGTTCGCCGGAAGAATGCGCGGCTTTAGCTGGCGTGATTGATGTGCTGCAAGAGCGGAGCGGAAGAGTGATTTACGGCGGTGTTCCTACCGGGGTTGAAGTTTGCAAATCCATGCATCACGGTGGGCCGTTCCCCGCCACCACAGACTCACGGTTTACCTCCGTTGGTACCGACGCCATTTATCGGTTTGTAAGGCCGCTGAGCTTCCAGGATTTTCCACAGGAAATGCTACCCGATGAGCTGAAAGATCAAAACCCCAGGAAGATTTTACGATGTATTAACCAAGTCTGGACACGCGACGCTGTCCGGGTACTAAATTTTCAGCCGGCATGAGAAAGACTTTTTTTTGTATTGATGCCCATACCTGTGGCAATCCTGTGAGGCTGGTGGCGGGCGGCGGCCCAACCCTCCAAGGCAAGAACATGAGCGAAAAACGACAACATTTTCTGCGCGAGTTTGACTGGGTGCGAAAAGGGCTGATGTTCGAGCCCCGAGGGCACGACATGATGAGCGGCAGCATTCTTTATCCGCCGACAGATCCGCAAAATGACATCGCCGTTCTTTTTATTGAAACGAGTGGATGTCTTCCCATGTGCGGACATGGCACTATTGGCACAGTGACGATCGCCATCGAAGAGGGACTCGTTGTTCCTAAAACTCCCGGTGAATTAAAACTGGAAGTGCCTGCAGGCGTTGTTCACATCCGTTATAGACAGGAGGCGGGGAAAGTAAAATCGGTAAAGATCACCAACGTAAAGGCTTATCTCGCCGCGGAAAATATTACGGCGGAGTGCCCTGACCTTGGCACGCTTACGCTGGACGTGTCGTATGGCGGTAATTTTTACGCGATCGTCGACGAGCAGCCTAACTTTCCGGGCTTGGAACACTTCAAGGCCGAGGAGCTGATCGGGTGGAGCCGTGCTCTTCGCCAAGACATCAATGCAAAATATTCGTTTGTCCATCCAGAAGATTCAACGATCAAAGGATGTAGTCACATTCTTTGGACGGGTAAAGCCATTGATCCCAGCTCAACAGCGAGAAATGCCGTATTCTATGGTGACAAGGCGATAGATCGCTCTCCGTGTGGCACCGGAACTTCAGCGCGACTTGCGCAATGGTATACCAAAGGCAGGTTGAAAAAAGGAGAAGCCTTTGTGCATGAGAGCATCATCGGTTCGAAGTTCACAGGAAGGGTAGAAGAGGAAACCCACCTTGATGGTAAGCGTGCCATCATTCCCAGCATTGAAGGATGGGCGCGCGTTACCGGCTACAACACGATCGTCATTGACGATGAAGATCCGTACGCGTATGGTTTTCAAGTAATTTGATTAAAGAATTTTATGAAACAAGTGGCAATTATCGGAGGCGGAATCATTGGCCTTTGTTCAGCATATTACCTTCATCGCGAGGGTCACGCCGTAACGATCTTCGATCAGGGCGACCTTTCAGACAACTGCTCGAGCGGCAACGCCGGAATGATCGTACCCAGTCACATTATACCTCTCGCGGCGCCGGGAATGATCTCCAAGGGCATTCGCTGGATGTTCAATTCGTCTAGTCCATTTTATGTCAAACCTCGACTGAATGGCAGCCTTTTAAAATGGGGATACCAGTTTTATCGTCACTCCTCCCATGAGCATGTGAATCGTGCTATACCAGCGTTGAAAGAGATCAGCCTATTCAGCAAGACCATGTATCAGCAACTGGTGCGCGAGTCGCCTTTCGACTTCGGCTACCAGGAGCGCGGCCTGCTCATGTTATATCAAACCGCGGAAACGGAAAAAGAAGAAGCGGAGACGGCTGACCTCGCCCGGAAAAACGGTATCGAAGCGCACATTCTTTCCGGCAAGGACCTGCAGGACCTGGAGCCTTCAGTAAAAATCAATGCGCGGGGAGGCGTTTATTTTCCCGGTGATGCGCACCTCGTTCCGCATGAACTCGTGAAGAAAATGATTGCCTATCTCAAACAACAAGGTGTAACGATCTTAAGTCATACCGAGGTTGAAGATTTTGAGATCAAAGACAATAGGATCGTATCGATCATGACGGATGACCGCCAGCAGAACTTCGATGAATTTGTACTGGCCACCGGCGCATGGTCTTCAATTTTGAGTTCGCGCCTGAAGATAACTTTGCCGCTTCAGGGTGGCAAAGGTTATAGTTTTATGTTGAATGATGTGAAGGAGAATATCCGGATCCCCTCGATCTTATTGGAAGGCCGGGTGGCAGCCACGCCCATGCACAATGCCTTGCGCTTTGGTGGTACCATGGAGATCAACGGCATCGATCACTCCATCAACATGAGACGTGTAAAGGGGATTGCCGATACCATCCCAAAATATTATCCGGAGATGAAAGTGGATCTGCCTCCGCTGAAATCGGTATGGAGCGGATTACGTCCCTGCTCACCGGACGGATTGCCGTACATAGGTCGAGCTTCGAAATTTGAAAATCTTGTCATTGCCACAGGCCATGCCATGATGGGGTTGAGTCTGGCACCCGGCACAGGCAAAATTGTGGCTGAGCTGATCCAGG
>JBMOKS010000306.1:0-2108 GCA_049324355.1 Bacteroidota bacterium | reverse complement strand
ATAACAAGCTCGCTCGCCGACGCCGTGCGTGAACTGGTGAGCACATACACCCGGTTAGACGCCAGTTGACTTCCTACGTTCGATGCCTTCGTTAAAAATTTTGTAATTAAGAACTCGGCACCCAGGTTCGGATCTTTCAATATCGCATCTTTTACTTGAGTATTGTATTCACGCTTGGCGAACACGTGTGTGTTGTTCACTCCTTTGCCGATAAGGCTGGCCAGGTTTGTAGCTGAGGTCTCTGATCCGCCACTGTTATATCGAAGGTCGAGCACCAAGTCAGTAATACCTTGCGACTTAAAACCGGCAAACACATTGTCCATCTCGTTATCATAGGCTTTGGCATTCGCATCGGTGCCTGAAGTAAACAGGTTGTAGACGTAGTAGCCGATCTTACGATCGTTAACCGTGATAACTTTATTGAGAAGGTTGGGGTTTTCGGCGTACTGCACCGGCACAAGTGAGATCGTTTTTTCTGTGTCGAACTTTTTCTCTTCCACTAACAATGGCTTATAGCGGATCGAATAATTTTCACTGGTAGCTCTTAACAACTGCTGATAGTTAGCCGTGGAAAGTTGTTGTTCGTTGATATGGCTGATCAAATCGCCGCGCTTCAAGCCGGCAGCCAGGGCCGGCGAGCCCGGCTTCACGTAAAGAATTTGGGCTACGGCATTGGTGCTGCCTTCGCTTTCGCGATACAACACAAACTCATATCCCGCTTCCTTGTTCACTCCCTTTAGCGAGTTTAGCAGCTCCTGGTAATCGTCCTGTATCCATGAAAAGCGATCTTCAGCTGTATAGAGCAGCGATGCAAAGAATGATTCAGGATCGGTTTTCTTGTCGGGTGAAGCTGGAAGTTTGTCGTTCCACAGATACCAGAAATCCATGTTCTTATAGATCCACGAATTGACATTAACATTCCGTTGCGTTGCCGCGTCGAGCGCGGGTTCGTCTTCACTGCACGAAATAGGAATGATGCTGAGAGCCAAAAGCAAAAAGCCAAGGGCTCTAATACTTACAACCTTATGATTTGTACAATGTGCACCAAGTTTCATTTACTTTTTACTTTTTACTTTTTTGCTTTTTGCTTTTTTACTTTTTGCTTTTTTACTTTTTGCTTTTTACTTTTTTGCTTTTTACTTTTTTGCTTTTTACTTTTTTATTTCAAGTTCCGTCAGAACAGGAACCCAAGCCTCACATAAACCAGATTGCCTTCGTTGGAGTGTCCCACTTCTGTCGACAATACGGCTGCATTGAACGGTGTAAACCAGATTCCTCCCCCCACGGTCTTATGCCAAACACCGGAGCTGCCGTCGGCTGCTGATGGGTCTATGCCCGCGTCGTCTTTGTACCACACTCTCCCAAGATCATGGAATCCCAAAATTCCCATCGACGCCGGGAAGAGATAAGATCGGAAATTCAGCAGCCGCAAGCGCAGTTCGAAATTGGAGTAGAATTTACGGTCGCCATAAAACCTGGTTTTTCGAAACCCCCTTAGTTCGGTTTTACCATCCAAAACTTGCGCCTGATAAAAGTCATAGGTGCCGGTGTTCAAGCCAAAGCCGGTTCGCGCGGCAAATACCACCCTGGAGTGCTGCCGGAAAGAATGATACAGCGACAAAGAAGTTTCGTACGACGAGAAATCTCCGGCCCGACCATCAAGGCCCGCCATGTTGCGTCCCGCAAGATTAAACACGATTCCTCGCCGCGTAAACTGAGCGTGATCGCGCTGATCGACAGCAAACTGCCAGCTCACCCCTGCAAAAGTATAATATTCATTGAAAAGATTGTAGGGCAATGTGCTGGCAAAAGTTTCAATGAACCGGTCGTCTGCTTCATCCGGCTCTTCCACTTCTATTCGCTGAACCGCAGGTCCGATTCTGAAAGACCCGTAATTTCTGATCTTACGCCAGAGGGACGGTTCAAACCGCCATTCTTCAAATCGATAGCGGTAATAATGAAACGGGCGTTTTACGTCAATATCCGGCTCATCGCCGATGTGTTGATTATAGATCGATTCATTGCCCCAGCCAAAGAAGTTGTTTACAAAATTCGGAGCCTTCATGCTCAGATCAATATCGACATTCCACTTTCCGACGGCTTCCGTA
>JBMOKS010000305.1:1438-2114 GCA_049324355.1 Bacteroidota bacterium | reverse complement strand
GCAGGGAAAAAGAAGTGAAAAAATACCCATCAACCCGCCAACCTTCTCCTACGAACGTTATGAGTTTGAAAGCGAAGAAGGGAAAAGCATGTTTCGATAATTTTCTACAAATTCCTTAGCTGATTCTTACCGCTTACGCTTATCACGGTATCGGGGATCGTTGAAGGGTATATTAAATCTGATCACACGATCAATGCTGCTCAGTGGAAAGCGTGTACGCCGCAATGGTGATCCGTGAAGATCGTGTTGCTTTAAAATTACCCAACGTTGTCCGCGATCGTCGTCTTCAATTTTTACGACGGCTGTATTGATCAATTCCTTCGATCCCTTCAGGAGTATTCCGATCACATTGTTCCGGCGCAGACTTTGAATGAGTTCCTGCAAAATTTCCTGTTCCGTATTTTTGATCTGCTTTAAAACGATTTCAAAAGGCATAGGTGTGTCATTAAATTATCATGGTGTACGGTAAAATGCTCCTGCTTTATTAATGAGAAATACTTCCAGTGTTGTGCGGTGAAAGGAGCCTTGATGAATTCAATAAAATCCATACCATGCTGTTAACAACGAGGTGAAAATGCCGGTGAATGTATTTCGAAGTCGGTTCTTGAATGTTGTCCATCGCTCAAATCTTATGCTGTGGCCTGATCGTACACATCCTCCACACATTCAGATCCGG
>JBMOKS010000305.1:0-1428 GCA_049324355.1 Bacteroidota bacterium | reverse complement strand
ATATAACCCGTTGAAAACCATGATTATACGCTAATTACCAAATTCTCTTATTTTTGTGCTTCCATTTAAGAGAAAACAGAGACCATGAATTTGCTCGATTTTGAGAAACCTATCGCTGAGTTAGAGGCTAAGCTGGAAGATATGAAGCGGCTTACTCAGGATAGCGACAAGGACGTACAGGCCGCAATCAAGGCGCTGGAAAAAAAAATAAGAGAACTAAAAAAAGAAACGTTCGAGAATCTCACCGGATGGCAACGTGTACAACTTTCAAGACATCCCGATAGACCGTATACACTTGATTATATCTACGAGATCACATCAGATTTTATTGAACTTCATGGCGACCGTACGGTGGGCGACGACAAGGCTATGGTCGGAGGTCTCGGCACTATCGACGGTCAGACTTTTATGTTGATTGGTCAGCAAAAGGGGCGCAATACCAAGCAGCGTCAGCTTCGAAACTTTGGAATGGCAAACCCCGAGGGATACAGAAAAGCATTACGTCTGATGAAGATTGCGGAAAAATTCAATAAGCCCATCGTTACATTCATCGATACACCCGGAGCTTTCCCAGGACTCGAAGCTGAGGAGCGTGGACAAGGTGAGGCCATTGCCCGCAACCTGAAAGAGATGTTTATGTTGAAAGTACCTGTAATTTGTCTGATCATAGGCGAGGGAGCGTCGGGTGGTGCTTTAGGTATTGCCATCGGCGATCGTGTGATGATGCTCGAGAACGCGTGGTATTCGGTGATCTCCCCGGAAAACTGTTCAACGATTTTGTGGAGAAGCTGGGATTATAAAGAACAGTCTGCTGAAGTGCTGAAACTCACAGCCAAAGATATGTTGCAACAAAAACTGATTGATGGAATTGTGAAAGAGCCCCTTGGCGGAGCGCACACGGACGTGAAGTGGATGGCCAATGAAGTGAAGAAAGTTATTCTCGAAACCACGAAAGAACTTTTGGCCATAGATCCTCAGCGGCGTATCCAGGAGCGCATTGAAAAATTCAGCGCCATGGGTGTTGTGAAGGAATAAGTATTAAATGATTCGTTTAGCAAGCCGCTTTGTTCCTGCAGAGCGGCTTTTTCTTTTACTTAAATACTCAGAAACTATTAACTTACCGGGAATTGGTGACCATGAAACTTCACGTAATTAACACTGGTTTTTTTAAGCTCGACGGTGGCGCCATGTTTGGTGTTGTACCCAAGTCGATATGGCAAAAAACCAATCCGCCAGACAATAACAATCTTTGTACCTGGTCCATGCGATGTCTTCTGATAGAAGATGGCAATAAGCTCATTCTGATCGATAATGGCATTGGCGATAAACAAGATGCAAAGTTCATGTCGCACTACTATTTACATGGTGACGATAGCCTTATAGGTTCCATTCGTAAAGTGGGATTTTCAGAAATGGACATTACCGATA
>JBMOKS010000304.1:0-18850 GCA_049324355.1 Bacteroidota bacterium | reverse complement strand
AACGTGAGCGCGCGAGAGAGATCAAAGTTGAAGACTTTTACCATATCGCCCATTTTAGCTTCGTCTGTAGCTTTTAGAGAGGCAATGACAAAGTCGTAGCTGTCCATTACTGCCTTGCTTAGCGCTTCTTTGGTTTTATACTGATCAGGATTTTTTTCGAGCTGCCCCCAGGTCACGGGACTCGGCTTACCCGACGCCGCGGCACCGAGGCCGTAGTTGGCCTCAGAAAGATGCAACATTTGTTGGCCGAACGTCCGCATTTCGGGCGTAGGTTTAAAACCTATTACTTCATCGGTAGCGGCATTGATGTACTCTTGTGTGTATGCCTTTGCGCGCTCCCAATCAGCGATCATCTGATCTTTCGGACCGGGCCCGGCAGCATGAGGTCCTTTGGAACTAAAAGCAATGAGCATCGATGCTCCCGCCGTGAAGGCAAAAGCCATCAAAAGAATTTTGGTTGGTTTCATATAGAGATTGATTGGGTTAGATATTAAAGTTAAAGAAATTTTTATCTGACCGGTTATCACAACTTGTTTTTTGTAAAACCCGGATCGTCATTAACTTTTGCCCGTCTAAAACTCTGCTAATGAGAAAGTATTGGATATTATTGTTCTGTGTAGGCGTAGGCGCAAGCTTGTCGGCGCAAAGTCAGAAAAAGAAAGCAGCGATCGCACCGGTGAAAAAGCCGCTCACACACGATGTGTACGATCACTGGAAAGAAATTCCGTACAAAGCCGTTAGTTCAAACGGAGATATCGTTGTGCTTACCGTTAATCCGCAGGAAGGTGATGGTAAAGTGGTATTCTATAATTTGAAAAATAATACTCAGGATTCGGTGAAGCGTGCGACCGAAGTCGAAGTGACGTTCGATAGTCGTCATGGTGTATTTAAAATTAAGCCGCCATTGGAATTGGTCAGGGATCTGCGGCGGCAGAAAAAGAAAAAGGAAGATCTTCCTAAAGATTCATTGGGCATTTTCGAATTCGACACCAAAAAACTCGACAAAATAGCAGACGTAAGATCGTTTAAGATACCTGAGAAAAGTGGCGGTTGGGTGGCCTATCAACTTGAAGCTAAAAAGGAATCAAAAGCGAAATTCAACGACAAAAAAGTGAGCATCGATTCTGTGAGCATAACCGCGAAGGTGAAAAAGATAAAGAAGAACACAGACGACAATGGTTATACCCTGGTACTCAGAAAATTTTCAGACGGGAAGGAAGTCTCCTTTGGTTATGTCAGGGACTATATTTTTTCAAAATACGCTCACGGTTTATTGTTTGCTTCGACCGGGAACGACAGCACCATGAAAGCGGGCGTCTATTGGTACGATTTGAAATCGGAAAAAATATTGGCGTTATATGAGGGGAAAGCCAAACAAAAATTCAAAGGATTATCAACCAGCGAAGACGGGATGCAAGCCGCTTTTACGGTAGACGCCGACACCACGAAAGCCCCGAAGCGTTATCCCCAACTTTATCATTGGAAAAATGGCGATGTTAGGGCCTCGGTACTGGCCAACGAAAATACCCCAGGTGTTCCGTCGTCATGGATCGTCAATGAGTTTTATACACCATTGTTTTCGAAAGACGGATCGAAACTTTTCCTTGGCGTCAATCCGCAGCCTGTCGTACAAGACACCATGCTGCTCCCAGAAGAGATCGTAAACGTGGAGGTCTGGAACTGGCAAGATAACGAGATCTATCCCCAACAAAACAAACAACTCGATAACGAGAAGAAGCGATCTCATCTGTCGGTTGTTCACTTGGCTGACAAAAAATTCACCATGCTGGGCAGTACTGAAATTCCGTTCGTTAACCTGGCTGACGATGGAAATGCGCCGGTTGCTCTGGGCCACTCCGATTTACCCTATCGCAACGCTTCTGCCTGGGACCCCCGAAGCGATAAGGATATCTATATCATCAATATAAGCGATGGGAGCATGAAAAATGTGGCGAAAAAGATAACCGCCGACCCATTGATCTCACCAAAGGCCCATTATGTGTACTGGTTCAGTCTGCGCGACACCAGTTGGTTTGCTTATTCACGGAAAACAGAAAAGATACATCGACTCGCAGCCCAAACCAAAATAAGGTTTGCCGATGAAGAAGATGATCATCCAGATTATCCCTCTTCTTACGGCCTGGCTGGCTGGACTGCAGACGACAAACAATTGCTGGTTTATGATCGCTACGATATCTGGGCACTGGATGCGGAGAACAATAAAGCTCCTGTGAACCTCACCGCCATTGGGCGGCAACAGAATTTGGTTTTCCGATATGTGAAACTCGACCCCGAAGAGCGTTTCATAAATCCGGAGAGCGATCTTTTGCTTTCAGCCTTCAACGAAGTGACAAAGGCGTCAGGCTACTATAAGTTGTCATTAAAAGATAATAAGCTCACAAAACTTTTGATGAGTGACCATCGGTATGCGGCGACGGTAAAAGCTCGTCAAGCCGACAGGATCATTTTCACCCGCGAGAATTTCACTGAATATCCTGATGTATGGGTTAGCAAAATGGATTTCGAGGCACCGAAAAAATTTACGAATGTTAATCCGCAACAGAAGCAGTATTTATGGGGAACGGTTGAGCACGTGAATTGGAGATCGTTGGATAATGTTCCGCTCCAGGGTCTCTTATACAAACCGGAGAACTTCGATCCCAAAAAGAAGTATCCGATGATCGTTTATTTCTATGAGAAGAATTCGGATAACATTAACAACCACATCGCGCCGGCGCCCATTCGTTCGTATGTAAATTTCTCGTACTACGTAAGTAACGGTTACCTGGTGTTTGTGCCCGACATCGTTTATAAGATCGGATACCCCGGAGAGAGTGCGCACAATTGTATCTTGCCTGGAGTTACAAGCTTGATTGCCAAAGGATTTGTTGACGAAAAAAATATTGGCGTGCAAGGTCACAGTTGGGGCGGGTACCAAACTGCGTATCTGATCACGCGCACCAATCTTTTCAAAGCTGCCGAGGCGGGTGCTCCGGTTTCAAACATGATCAGCGCTTATGGCGGAATAAGATGGGAGAGCGGATTTAGCCGTATGTTTCAGTACGAAAGAGCACAAAGCCGCATTGGGGCCACCTTATGGGAAGCACCTATTCGCTTCATTGAAAACTCTCCCATTTTCTTTGCCGACAAGATTCAGACACCTTTGCTCATGATGCACAACGATGCCGACGGCGCTGTACCATGGTACCAGGGCATAGAATATTATATGGCGTTGAAGCGATTAAACAAGCCCGTATGGATGCTGAACTACAACCATCAGGGTCATGGATTAACGCAACGCCAGGATCGAACAGATTTCGCCATTCGTATGAGCCAGTTCTTTGATCACTATTTGAAAGGCGCACCCATGCCTGCATGGATGAAGAAAGGGATTCCGGCCGTGGAAAAAGGTATTAACAAGGGCTACGCTACAGATTAGCCTTCAGCAGCCTTTTTGGGCTGGTTTTCTGTCATCTTCAGTGAACTGTTCGGTACTGATTTCTAACACTTCGGTCGTCAATTGGACGGTGTCGGTCTAAATTATTTTTTAGACTACAACTCCTGCACTAGTTTTAGTGTCTAATCGGCAGACGTAAGGATTATAATGATTACCCGGAGAAAAATATTGATCATTGTCGGTATTGCAGTGGCCATCATTGTAGGGGTTTATAGCGGCGTGTTTAGTATGACTTTGTACTGAACTGAACTATCATTTCAGTTTCTTCCTCCCCTCCTATTTATTAGTAGTACTTTTGTACTAGGCTCACCGTTAACAAAGAGGCACATCGCAAAAAAAATGTCCGCCATCAAAAATTAACATTTAAGCGATCTAAGCCGAATAAAAATTTTGTTCCTTCCTGCAGACCACTATCTTATTTTAAGATCGGTCGATAAAAGCATAAAAAAAATCTTTAGGCGACATTTTAGGATGATTTTTTTAATCCAAAAATGTACGTTATTCGCATCCGAATTTTCAAACCCCATTAATTATGAAAAAACTTTTTGCGATTTTTTCCTTGGCTGGCCTTACTATCTTTACCGCCTGCGACAACGAGAACAGCGTTAACCCTCCTTCAGAGTTAGGAAAAGCTACCATCACTGGTACCGTGTATGCCGAATTGGATGAGACCGATATCGGAGGTGTATTGGAGAAGGTTCCTGCCGGAACCAAAATTGTGGCCGTGATCAACACAAAAGACCTCGTGATCAATCCTACAAATGGAAACTATGCCAAGAAATACTATGAGACCACGGTAGATGCAAACGGTAAGTATAGCATTCAGGTTGATGCAGGCAACAAGGAATTGGTAGTTGCGGTCATTCCGGCTGACTTCACTTTCGACGTTAAGACCGGCGCCTCTACAACTGAAAAGACCAATTTCTACGGCTCAAATGCAGATGATAATGTGACTGTATATAAAAACGGAACTTTCATCCTTGACCTGTACTATTAATCGTTATCGGTCACGCCGAAAGTCTTTTTACAAAAACATTAACTTCTAATAAGTATTTGATCATGAAAAAAATATATAGCCTGATATTGGCATTGGTTTTTTCTGTGAGCATGGCCATCGCCCAGGATGCTACGACTACACAGGAAACGACCGAGGCCTTAAAATCTAAAAAGGGAGTTCTTATTCTTCCTGAAACAGACGAGTGGGGACTTGGTGTTTCTGCCGATCCCTTCCTGACGTATCTTGGCAATTTCCTGAACGGAAATAACTTCAACAGCGATCCTGATTTCGATTATCCGTCAAACCCGGCAGACAACATTGCTCTTTTGGGTAAGTTGGTAAAAGATGCGAACACCTTCTACCGCGTTCGTTTCAATTTGAACATTGGTTCTAACACAAATAAAGCGGTGATCTCACAAGACCTGCTTACGCCCGATCCGCTTGCTCCGGCTTTCACCGAAGACTGGAGAAAAACCAAGTTTCAGAGCATAGTGATTGCAGCTGGTCTCGAGAAGCGCAGAGGTAAGACCCGTCTCCAAGGTGTATATGGTGGCGAAGTTGTGCTGGGATTCACCAATACGGTTCAGGAATATCAGTACGGAAATCCCATTACTATTGATTTCAATGTGCCCACAACGTTCAACTTCGGCTCAAACATCCTGCCCGCCGGAGCCAGAAAAGTTGAAGAAAAATTCGGCAGCAATATGTTGATCGGCGCACGTGGGTTTATTGGTGTTGAATATTTCTTCGCACCTAAAATGTCTATCGGAGGTGAGTTTGGCTATATGTTCGGATTCGAAAGACAAGGTCGTGCCAAGATTACTTCTGAAGTATGGGATAGCGGAACTTCGAACGTAAGGCAGATCAAAACCGATTATTATAATAACAGCGGACTGACTTCTATCGAAATCGGTCTGGATAACCTGAATGGTTCTATCAATCTGTTGTTTTATTTCTAACGATACATTTGTTTAGTTGGCTTTTTTATAGCCGGTGAGACGTTCACCGGCTTTTGTTTTTTTAGCGTTGCAAGACTGTTGACAGTCGAAGGGTGATCAATCGAAATACGTTGCCTATCTTTCGCCGTCCATTGAAACCATGAAAAAGACTTTATTCATTTTGTTGGCAGCGCTGACTACCACCGCATTTGCACAGGACACGCCTTCGTATGCCACAGATTCCACCAGACTATTACAAGAAGTTGTTGTTCAGGCCTTCTCCGCACACCGACCGTTGAACGAGGTGGCCGTTTCCGTCGGTTATCTAAACGTAAGTGAACTTCAACGATTCGCCAGCACATCATTGTTGCCCGCCATCAATACCATTCCGGGTGTGCGCATGGAAGAACGATCACCCGGAAGTTTTCGGTTTTCGATCCGTGGCAGCCTCATCCGGTCCCCGTTCGGAGTTCGCAATGTTAAAGTGTATTGGAATGGACTTCCGTTTACTGATGGAGGAGGAAACACCTATTTGAATTTACTCGACCTGGAAGCCATCGGTAATGCAGAGATCATCAAAGGCCCTGGCGGAAGCTTGTATGGCGCCGGAACGGGTGGTGTGGTGTTGCTGAATAGTGCTCCTGTTATGCAAAAGCAGCTTGCATTCTCTATGGCAGGAGGTGGCTATGACTTGCAGCGATATCATCTTACGGCACAGACCCACACGGAAAAAGTGAACGCAAGAATTCAAGTCGCCCACCAGGCGTCCAACGGATACCGGGTGCAAACCGAAATGCGACGCGACGCCGTAAACGCCGACCTGGGCTTTCGCCTCAATTCAAAAAGTATTCTGTCGGCAACACTATTGTACACCGATCTCTTTTATGAGACACCTGGCGGCCTTACAAAAGCCCAGTTTGACGAAGATCCAAGACAAGCGCGTCCCTCGACATCCGCTGTAAAAGGTGCAGTAGAACAACAAGCCGCGGTTAACAATAAAACCCTTTTTGGTGGATTGGTTCACGAACATCAATGGGACAGCCAATGGTCAACCCGGACAGGCTTGTACATGGCTACCACACAATTTCAAAATCCCACCATTAGAAATTATGAGAAGCGAAAAGAACGAAATGCGGGCTTGCGAACAGAATCACAGTATTCGTTTGGCGAACAGCACTACATTAAGGGCAAGGTCACCATGGGAGCGGAGTATCAGCATTTTTATTCGCCGCTCGATGTCTATGGCAACAATCTAGGCTCCGTCGATACCGTTCAAACAAAAGACGAATTGACTTCCAGCCTGTTTTTTGCTTTTGTTCAGGCCGAACTTGATTTGCCCCGCAAGTTTTATCTGACTGTAGGGGGTAGCTTCAATAATTTGCGTTATGGTTTTGAAAGACTTGAACCCTCGCCGATAACCAATCAATCAAGGAAGTTCGATGGTGTTTTTTCTCCGCGCATATCACTGTTGAAAAAGCTAACAGAGAATTTCTCTATTTATGCCAGCGCAAGCCGAGGTTTTTCTCCTCCCTCTTTGGCCGAAGTCAGACCTTCTACCAATACCTTCAATCCCACACTCAAAGCTGAAAGCGGATCAAACCTCGAACTTGGTTTTAAAGGAACCATAGGTCCGATCGTATTCAACCTGGCCGCTTATAATTTCGTGCTCGACGAAACCATCGTGATCCAGCGCACGTCAGAGGGTGCCGATTACTTTGTAAACGCGGGCAAAACCTCACAACGTGGCATCGAAGCTGAATTGATGTGGAAAAAACAATTTAACAAGTCAGACTTCATTCCGTCTTTAAAATTGTGGGGCAGCTTTGCTTACCAGCACTACCGTTTTCGCAAATATGTGCAAGACAACAATGACTTCTCAGGAAACAAACTCACGGGCGTGGCTCCAAGTGTAGGATCTTGGGGTATTGATGCATCGATAAAAAAGAAAGGATATTTAAATGTAACATGCAACTATGTTGACCACATACCGCTTAATGATGCCAACACTGCCTTCGCCAGTGAATATGTTTTGCTCGGAGCCCGCGCAGGTTATCGAACCGCGGCGTCGAACAAATTTCCGCTTGATGTCTACATTGGCGTAGACAATGCTTTGGATAAACGTTATAGTCTCGGCAACGACCTCAACGCGATTGGTGGCCGGTATTTTAATGCAGCGCCGGGCGTGAATTTTTACGCTGGCGTTACTATGAAGGTAAATGACTTGTAAGCCATATGCCTGCCCACCTTCCGCCAACTATCGCGAAAGAAATCGAGGCGAGCCTGGGGCTGCGGGTTCAGAACTTTTCCGGTATCATAGGAGGATGTATCAACCAGGGCGGACGTCTTAAAACTTCAGACGGCGATTTTTTTCTGAAGTGGAACGATGCCAAAAAATTCCCTGGTATGTTCGCAGCCGAAGCGCGTGGATTGAAAATTTTGCAACAACCTCGGGCTATTCGTATTCCAGATGTGATCTACGTCACTGAAGCAACCCCATATCAGTTTATTCTGCTCGAGTGGATCGAACAACGATCTCGTTTGAACACCTATTGGACGACACTCGGATCGCAGCTGGCAACCCTCCATCGACATTCTTGTGCAACCTTTGGCCTCGATCACGACAACTACATCGGTTCGCTGCTGCAATGCAATCAGCCAGCCACAAACTGGATTGATTTTTTCATCAGGCATCGTTTACAAGCGCAGTTGCAGCTGGGAGAGCGCAAGGGGTTGGCAAGCGTTTCATTGCAAAACAACTTCGAAAAATTATTTGCAAAGTTGCATTCGATTTTACCTGAAGAAAAGCCATCGCTGATACACGGCGATCTTTGGAGTGGCAACCTTATTACCGATCACGACGGAAAACCTTGCCTGATCGACCCTGCGGTGTACTTTGGGTGCCGCGAAACAGAAATTGCAATGACACAACTCTTTGGCGGATTCGGCTCCGAATTTCTGGAGAGCTATTATGAAACATTTCCGTTGCTGCCGCAATTTGAAGAGCGGCTTGAACTTTACAAACTATATCCGTTGTTGGTTCATGTTAACTTATTTGGATTGGGTTATTTACCGCAGGTGGTTTCAATATTGAAGCGATTTGTATAAAAAATGGACTGTGCTGTTTCCATTTTTCAGGGTAACTTCATCATGCCAAACTCGCTAAAAGCCCTCATGAAGCTCCAAATTTTCATTTGGCTATCCCTCTTTGCCTTCAATACCCTGGCGCAAGAACCTGTATGGTTCGACGAGGTGACAAATGAAAAGGGTATTTCGTGGCATGGTGTTCACCATTTCCTCCAGGACAAGTCTGGTTACATGTGGATGTGCCACGAGGATGCGCTCAGCAAATTTGATGGCTACAGTTTTAAAAACTATTCCCGGAAAGAACTTAGCGATTCGCGCTTCGAGAGCCGAACGGCCAATCTCGTTTTTAAAGACAGCAGGGATCAATTGTGGATCGTAACCGATGGCGGGGCGTTGATGCAATACGATCCGGAACTAGACAGGTTCAAAACCGTGAATGATACGAGTCGTATGATTCAAGGTATTGCATACGCATTTGTGGAAGACGACCAACACAATTTCTGGATCGGTGCCATGCAGGGTGGGTTGTACAAGATCAATCTTGCCAAACTGACTTACGAACAATTCACGTTTTCGAAGACCGACACAACAACGATCAGCAGTAATTATGTATCGGGGTTAGTGGTTGATAAGAGTGGACAACTCTGGGTGGGCACTACCGGAGGCCTTTGTTTATACGATAAGAAAAAAAATTCATTTCAGCGGATCAAGCTCGCAAACAACAACCCGACCGACATCTTTCGTTACCGGGTGATCCGTAATCTGATGCTTAGTGGTGATGAACAGCTCTACGTAGGCACGTATGGAGGGTTGCATAGGTTTAATATTAAAACGAAAACAGATCAACATTTCATTCACAACGACGAGGATCCGTATTCCATCAGTCACAATTCAGTTTTTAAGATGGTCGAAGACACAACGGGCAAGATCTGGATTGCGACCTACGGAGGCGGCGTGAACCGATACGATCCCCGCACTGGTAAATTTGCCTACTGGAAATCGAAACCAACCGATAGCCGGAGCCTTCATACCAACAATGTATTCACGTTGTATTTCGATAATCGGGGTGTGCTGTGGATCGGTGGCGCGGATCAAGGTGTGTTTGTTCACGATCCGCATGCCAAGAAGATATACCGTGCCGAGCATGATCCGGCCAATCCCGAAAGCCTGTCGCCGGGCTGGATACGTAGCATTTATCAGGAAAACGATTCCATGGTATGGATTGGATTTAATGGCACGGGCCTGAATTATTTTAACCTGCGAACCGGAAAAGTTGTTGCCCGATATATGAATGATCCTAAAGATGATTCGAGCCTTGGCCACAATACCGTGCTAGCCATAGAAAAAGATGCAGCAGGAGACTTATGGCTCGGATTGGAAGGAGGCGGGCTCAACAAGCTGGAAAGAAGAACGGGGAAATTCAAGCGGTATACCTATACCCCTGGTCGCAACAGCATCAGCAACAATGCCGTGTCGGCCATAAGATTGGATGATGAATTGATCTGGGTGGCGTCATACGTAAGCGGCCTCGATGTTTATAACACCATTTCCAACACCTTCTTTCACTTTAGTGAAGACTCATTAAAATCTCAGGGAATAAGTTTTTCTACAGTTGAAACAATAATCAAGCACGATCAAAATATCTGGTTCGCTACCGCCAACGGAATTGTTATCTTCGACAAGACGAGGAAGATTTTTGTAAAAGTACCCGACTCAAAAGGAGAGTTGAAGACTTCTTCGACAGGCACGGCGCTTACAATTGAGCTAAGACCTTACATTGATCGTGAATTACTGCTCAAGAAACAGCGCACACAAATTCACCGGATCTTATACAATAGTCCGGTTGACATTCGACAGCAGGTACTGTGGAAAGATACAGCCAATATGATGGTGAACGAGGAGGCGCCTTTTGTAGCTGATCGCTTCGGAAATCTCTGGCTAGCCGAGGAGAGAACTTTGTTCAAAGTAGATCTTCACAAAAAGCTCATTCAGCCGCTAACCCCTTCCGACGGGATATTGGCAAAAAAAGGTCTATCGGATATTTTTCTGGGCAACGATGGAAGGATATTTGTTACCAGCGCGCAAGGATTCAACTGGTTTCAGCCCCGCGAGATCAAAAACGATACGGTCGGCGTACCAGTGGTCTTCACCGATTTCGAAGTCTTTAATCGACCCGTATCCATAGGAGAAGCAGACACTGCCGGCGACGATGTGCTGTTTTTGCCCAAACACATTTCTCGATTGGAAAGACTGGACCTTGATCATCATCATAATTTTTTCTCGTTTCATTTCGCTGCTTTGGTATTCCATCAGCGCGACAAGATCCAATATGCCTATAAGATGGAAGGTTTCGACAAAGATTGGGTGTTTACCGGCAATCGCAGGTTTGCCAGCTACACCAATCTTGATCCCGGGGAATATGTTTTTAAAGTTAAAGCTGCCAGCGCAGACGGATTTTGGAATGAGACACCGGCATCGATCGTCATTGTTATTCATCCGCCGCTATGGAAGACGTGGTGGTTTATGACATTGGTGGTTGTCGTTATTTCATCATTGGTTTACGTGGCCCATTTGTATCGTGTGCAACAATCGCTGAAGCTCGAGAGACTAAGAACTAAAATTGCCAGCGATCTGCACGATGAAGTGGGCTCGAGCCTGACGCGCATTTCACTCTATTCCGAGTTGCTTCAAAATGACACCGAAGAAAAAGAACGTCGAAATTATCTGAAAGGGATCAGTAATCTGAGCCGTGAAATAGTAAGCACCATGAGTGACATTGTGTGGTCAATCGACAATCGTTACGATACGTTTGGTTCGCTGGTGCTCCGTATGAAAGATTTTGCCACGGAGGTTTTGCAGCCTAAGAATATCGAAATGAATTTTATCACCAACGGCATCGACGAAGCCAAGATGCTTGACCCTGTGTTGAAACAAAACCTGTATCTTATCTTCAAAGAGTCGATCAACAACATCGTTCGTCATGCGCAGGCAACAGAGGTAAAGATCAGGCTAGCCAACGAAGGACATCAATTTAAAATGATCATCCGGGATAATGGAAAAGGTTTTCCACCAGACGAATCGTCTCGCGGCAATGGGCTTGTTAATATGCGTCGCAGAGCCAAAGCAATTCAGGCAAGCTTTAACGTAACAAATCATCAGGGCATTACCATAAATATAATTCGCGCGGCGATCTGAAGTGCCATTCTCATATTTTAAAAAGTATAGCGTCGTCACTGCACGCATTAACTGAATGCTGATCTGGCGAGATCCGATCCAATTCAACACCAATTTTTTTTGTTATTAACTTTTACCTTCTACTTACGGGCTGCAGTAGTACTACTCAAAAAGTAGTAGTTAACAAACGCGCGGCACACACACAACGAAGCCATCTGAAAATTTGAGACCTGAAATCTTCGGATTGGCTCAATGTTTGTTTCTTTTGGACGGCTGGCGAAAATAATTCACCTGAGTGAACGTTGATGTTTAACAGGTTCTGTCGACATGCCCTGATCAACCCTAACAAAAACACCTATGAAAAAATCATTCTTACTTCTGCTCTTGTTCCCTTTTCTTTGCTTTTTATTTTTCACAACCATTGTCGTGAATGCGCAGACCGGCGCTAAAACCAAGATGATTGGTGGCGGAATTGTGTACTCTTCCACCAAGTATGACTACACCCCGCAAAGTAGTTACAATTCTTTATCGCTCATCCCCACGCTTGGGTATTTCGTGAAAGACAATCTTGCCATTGGACTTCAGGTTGGATATCATTGGAATGGATCAGATATCGGGCCTTCACAATCATCCCGCCGAAACGGACTGGGCTTTGGCCCTTTCATCAGGTATTATGTACCAACGAGTAACTCAAACTTTGCGGTATATGCCCAATTTTCAACATCTATCAACCTGGGGAAACAGAAGGATCAGAACGGATCGAATTCATTCGAAGCGAATTACCGGGATATTGACGCCGGTATTGCGCCGGGTTTTGTTTACTTCTTCAACCAGCATTGGGCGGTGGAGTTGCAATTGGAAGGCGTCTCTTATTCAAACAATGACCCTAACACCGATGCGGACAATGACACGAGAAGATCATTTTTGATAGGCTTGAATTCGTTGTCGCCCTCCACAATAGGATTCAGGTATCACTTTTAAGGTCACTAAGGCACCCCCACCCCTCCATCATTATGGGATTGAAGCGTGCAGGAGATGAGAGTAATTTTAATAAAAAAAACTTTTATGAAAAAGATCTCGTTGGTGGTGTTCGTTTGTATGACGGTGCTCGTCGCGCAGGCGCAGACCGTGGCCAAAACAAAAATGTTGGGTGGCGGTATCTTGTATTCCAGTTCCAAACAAACCGATTATATGGATGCTACTACCAAACAATCGGAATATTCTATTATTCCGAGCTTCGGATATTTTGTGAAAGATAAAATTGCAGTGGGTGTCAACGTGGGGTATGTGGGAGGAAAATCAGAAGGAGGTTTTTCCAATACCGTAAAGGAGAGTGGCTTTGTTGCCGGACCATTTGTGCGGGCCTACGCGCATACAAGTAACAACAGCCTGGCTGTTTACGGGCAGTTTTCCGTTCTATTGGGTTCAGGTAAGCGCACTACAGAGAGCGGTGCGGCCTCAACGGATATCAAGAACAGCGATCTGGACATTGCGCTGGCTCCTGGCCTGGCTTATTTCTTTAATCAGCATTGGGCTTTCGAACTTGGATTCAGAGGGATCAGCTACGCAAAGAATGATCCTAATAAAGACCTGGACAACGACGAGGTAAGTTCTTTTGCAATCGGATTAAACTCATTGCTTCCTTCAACGCTTGGATTTCGGTATCACTTTTAGAGCAGGAGTCGATCCTGACGGAGAATGGATGAAGAAATACTTTTTCGCCATTCTCTTCTTCACTACATTTCAGTATGATCTTTATAGGATTAGTTGAAGACGACGAGCAGATCAGAAAAGGCATTCAGCTATTCCTGAATCGCCAGGAAAACTTCGTTTGTGATTGGTCGTATGGCTCTGTAGAAGAGTTGCTGCGAAATTTGCGTGAAGAGAATTTGCCTAATGTTTTGATCATGGATCTGGGGCTTCCTGGCATGTCGGGCATCGATGGTATGAAATTGATCAAAGAAAAACACCCGCACATCGATATCATTGTGTTTTCGGTATACAATGATCCGAAAAAAATCTTCGATTCGCTTTGCGCCGGTGCCACCGGCTATTTGTTGAAGAACACGCCGCTGGAAGAGATCAAAGAAGGAATTGAGTTGCTGGCAAAGGGCGGATCGCCCATGTCGCCGCAGATCGCCAGGAAGGTTATTGAGTTTTTCGGCCACCCGAAACAAAAAGAAGCCGAATCGCCTCTGTCGGCGAAGGAAAAAGAAATTGTAGTTGGCCTCGTCGATGGCTTAAGTTACAAACTCATTGCAGACCGCATGTCGATATCGATTGAGACCGTTCGCTTTCACATTAAAAACATTTACCGTAAACTTCATGTTCACGGTAAAGCCGAAGTGATCTCGAAATCGCTAAAAGGAGAAATCTGATGATGGACGTACGCTTTGAGCTTCTTTGCTTTGCGCTTTCTGCTTCTCCTTTGCTTTCTGCTTTCTGCTTTCTGCTTTGCTTTGTGCTTTCTGCTTTCTGCTTTGCTTTGTGCTTTCTGCTTCTCCTTTGCTTTGAGCTTTCTGCTTTTTACATTAAATTGTATTAAACCCCATTTGTTATGAAAAATCATGTCTTAAAGTCCTGGATGGCGTTAGCTTTAATCGCCATATGTTTTTTTGGTTGCGATGCACTCGAAGAAGCGGATGACGTGACTTTCGATGCAGACTTCGATATCATTTTCGAGGCAGACGAAAATGGTGATGGCGTAAATGTTCCCTATTCAAGTTCTGAAACGCTCGATATCAGTACGGATCCCGATGTTAACAAATACCTCGACAAGATCAAGGAAGTCAAGGTCAACAAGATCACCTATCGCATTACCGGCTATGACGCATCGCCCCACAATAATCAGGTTATTTTCAACAGCGGCACAGCATCCTTTGGGCCAGCCGGAGCTAATACGAAATCGGTTACCGTGCAATACGCTTCAGCATCCGGTGTCAATCTTCAAACAACCGTTTCTGAAACCGAGTTGAATATCGATAATACGCAGTTTGCTACCATTGAAAACATTGTCAGAAATGACAAGAAGATCAAGATGTACTCCGAAGGCGTTTTGACCCAGACGCCCGTGGCTTTTAATGTAGTGGCAACTTTTTACGTGACGGTCACTGCCAATGCACTGAAATAAGGTTTTCAGAAAAATATTTCAGAAGGCCACTTATCCAGTGGCTTTTTGTTTTACATCTTTTTTTACCAGGTCTGCAACGATCAGCTCAGCGTGAACGCGTGAATTTTCAATAAACCATTTATTGGTCTTCAAACCGCCGCAGACCACGCCTGCGAGATAAAGATCGGGAACGGTGGTTTCCATGGTCAGTTCGTTGTACACCGGCGTATGAAATTGATCGTTATGAAATTCTATTCCAAGAGACGCCATAAAATCGAATGGCGGCTGGTAGCCGGTCATCGCAAGCACGAAATCATTCTCCAGGATTTTAATGCCATCGGGTGTCTTGATCTCGACAGTGGTTGGCGTGATGCCGGTCACCTCCGAATGAAAATAACATTGAATAGACCCCTCTTTAATGCGATTTTCAATATCCGGTTTTACCCAATATTTCACACTCTCCCTGAGTGCTGCTTCACGTATCACCATGGTCACTTCAGCACCTTTGCGCCATGTTTCCAATGCTACATCTACCGCCGAGTTGGCAGCGCCTATGACAATAACCTTCTGGCCAAAATAGGGATGAGGTTCATCATAATAGTGCTTGACCTTGGGAAGATCTTCACCAGGAACGTTCAGCAAATAAGGGAGATCATAAAATCCGAGCGCAAGCACCACGGCCCTGGAGGCGTAGCTGCGTTTTGAAGTTTGAACGTGGTGCAATCCGTTGGCGAAATGCGAGGCTTCCACTTCTTCGTAAAGTTTGATATTTAGCTCCCAACTCATACACACGCGTCGGTAATACTCCAGGGCTTCGAAGCGGTTGGGTTTAGCACTATGAGAGATAAAGGGCACACCGCCGATCTCGAGCCGTTCGGAAGTGGAAAAGAAAGTCATATTCAATGGATAGTGATAGAGAGAATTGACCAGGCACCCTTTTTCGATAATGACGTAGCGAAGCCCTGCCTTTTTTGCCTCAATACCACAAGCCAGTCCTATCGGCCCGCCCCCAATGATGATCACGTCGTATGGTACATGCATAAGCAAATATGGTGGAAACGTCGTTCTAGTAAAAGATGTGTGCGGCGACCTTCGTATCTTGCCGCCGCAATTTTATTTCAGTAAAAAGTATGTCTAGGGAAGAACTTACCGCTATACCGCAGGAAAATCAAAAATCAGCATGCGATAATTGTCGGGCAGAAATTGTTTACGAAAAATTTTGCCCCTCGTGCGGATTTCCGGTAAACGGCACCGACCAGGAGAAATCGGATTATCGCGCTAAAATCGGCAGCAGTAAATACTGGTTAAAAGAAGCCGAGGCAAAGATCAACAATGCAAAAATGTTTATTTACGTATTGGCGGGCTTGACTTTCCTCATGGGAATATTTCAGGGCACGATGCAGGACGATTTTGTAACGATGATTGTCAATTTTGTGATATGCCTGATCTATCTTATCTGTGCGGCGTGGGCGAATAAGAGTCCGTTCGGTGCTATTCTGACTTGTTTTATTGTTTATCTCACAATTCAGATCATTTCTGCCATTGCGGCTCCGGCATCTATTTTCAGCGGAATAATCTGGAAAGTGATCATTATTGCTGCCTTTGTTAAGGGAATCAGGTCAGCCTCTGAGGCGCAGAAGTATATCAAGGAATTGCAGCAGTATAAAGTTCATGCATGAAATAACCGACGTTAAAGACTTGCCCGAGTCTGCAGCACTGGAAAGGCAATGTGTTGCCTGTGGTCATGCGGTAAGTGAATCTGCCAGTTTTTGTTCGGCCTGTGGAAAACCGATCGAGCACGTTACGCCCGGGCAGCTCGACGCGATGACGGTGCTCACTCCCACCCTCATTTATTACTTTGTTACGCTGTTGCTGCTGGGGATTTACAAGTTTACCAATGTATGGGACAGCTCCTTCGAGAGTACGGTAGTTGTTACCATCTTTGATGTCGCCATTGTGGTTATTTTCTGGATCCTTTACGGACGGTCACTGGCACCGCTTTTCTCTTTTAAAAATGTAAGAATCAAAATAGTACTCTTGGTTATGTTGGGTTGCGTCGCGGGGGCTGTGGTGGTTCATTATCTGGCTGCTGCCATCAATGTGGCCATTAACGATCATGACGTGTTTTACGATTATTTGATTTTTGGGACGACCGATCATCCAAAACTTTTTGCGGTTCTTTTTATTTGCGTTCAGCCTGCTATTTTTGAGGAAGTTGCCTTCCGTGGTTTTTTGTTCAATAACGTTCAGCAGCTCACCACGCAGGAAACGACCGTATATGTAACCAGCTTTATGTTTGGCGTGCTTCACCTTGCTTTTCTTAGCCTCTTTTGGTTGGTGCCTATCGGGCTGGCTTTCGCCTTTTTACGGAAGCGATACAACACGCTCTGGTATGGCATTGTCGGTCATTTCACGTATAATTTTATCATCATCTTTTTCGATTACATTAACCTAAACTTTTTATGAGAATCGTTTTTACGCTGGCTCTTTTTTTCATTTCCTTTATTTCCCTGGCACAAAAGCAGATCACCGTTGAGGATTTCACTACCAAAAGCACCTTTTTTCAACGTTCCGTCAGCAGCGTCAATTGGATGAACGATGGAAAGTTCTATTCGGCGCTGGCGGATAATAAGGTTATTAAGTATGATGTCACTACCGGCCAGGCAGTAGAAACGCTCGTCGATGGATCGGCGCTCGATCCAAAGATCAACATCGACGACTACAGCTTCAGCACCGATGAAAAGAAAATATTGCTGCTCACCGATTTTCAGAGTATCTACCGCCGTTCATTCACAGCACAGTATTTTGTTTACGATCTAAGCACCAAGTCGGTTAAGGCCCTTTCTGCAAATGGGAAACAATCGTACGCCGCGTTTTCCCCCGACGCCAGCAAAGTGGCTTTTGTAAGAAGTAATAATCTCTTCTACGTTAACCTGGCCGATATGAAGGAAGAAACGGTGACGGCTGACGGAAAATTAAACTCGATCATCAACGGTACTACCGACTGGGTGTATGAAGAAGAGTTTTCATTTGTGAATGGTTTTTATTGGTCGCCCGACGGACAAAAACTGGCGTACTATCGATTCGATGAATCGGCCGTAAAAGAATACAATCTGCAGCGATGGAATAAAGGAAAATTGTATCCCCAGGATTACAGGTTTAAATATCCAAAGGCCGGCGAGGCCAACTCCACAGTAGAGATCTGGTGTTACGATCTGGCGTCGAAGCAAAAAGTAAAGGCTGATATTGGCACTGAAAAAGATATTTACGTTCCCCGCGTGAAATGGACGCACGATGCCAATACGCTTTCTGTCCGTAAACTTAATAGGCTACAAAACAATCTTGAAATTCTTCACACCAACGCATCCACCGGTGCATCGAAATTGGTGTTGACAGAAAAAAGCGATACCTATATCGATGTCGACTTCATTGACGACCTGACATACCTCAACGACGGCAAACAATTCATTCACGCCAGTGAATCGAACGGATACAAACATTTATACCTGTATTCTGTCGACGGCACCCTGATCCGCCAGATCACGACCGGAAATTTTGAGGTATCGCAGTTCGTCGGCTTGGATGAGAAAAATAAGGTATTGTACTACATTTCTACAGAGGTGTCGCCCCTTGAACGACAGCTCTATTCTGTTTCGTTGGACGGGAAGAAAAAAACAAGACTTTCCATGGCGGCAGGCTCGCACAATATCAACATGAGTGGCGATTTTCAGTTTTACATCGACTATCACTCCAGCGCTACGCAGCCGTTGGTCGTTAATTTGTATAAGACAAAAGGAAACACATTGTTGAAGACGCTGGAAAAGAATGAGACACTGGCCAAGACCATCGAAGAATACGGACTCTCGTCGAAGGAGTTCTTTTCCTATCAAACAGTTGACGGCACTTCGTTGAACGGCTATCTCTTAAAACCAAAAAACTTCGACGCTGCCAAACAATATCCTGTTTTGGTCTATCAATATAGCGGACCGGGTTCGCAGAACGCAACCCATGCATGGGGTGGTTCTCACTTTTATTTCCACCACTTGCTAACCCAGAAGGGTTACGTCGTAGCGGTGATTGATACACGTGGC
>JBMOKS010000303.1:807-18979 GCA_049324355.1 Bacteroidota bacterium | reverse complement strand
AATTTTTAAAAGGCTCGGTCCTGAATTTCGAAGAGAGCCTCAGTCGAAGTGTTTTTGACTTTCCGGCGGGAATAGTAAGATCGTAATTCATAGCTGCCTTCGTTCCTTTGGGAATGGCGTTAATGGCTTCTGCCTTGCCGTGAACCAGATAATCGTTGATTCCATCTTTAAAGACGCCCGGCTGAGAAAAGTTATATAATCTTCCGGTGTTGGTTTCATTATCACAAAAAAGTGCTTTGGGCTTTCCTTCACCGAACAAGTAGTAGTTGCCCAGTTCGAAATGACTGGCTTTGATGACGCCCTCGGCATCGCGATACATCTCTGGAATGACACCGTCTTTTTGCCATGACCACGTATTGCGAAACCAGATATGAGGCAGCACGTGCAGCGGGGCCTCTTCTGTTGCTCTATTATGAACAGTGATCTTTATCAGTATATCGTCAATATCTGCCTTGGCATACGCTATGATCACATCGAAATACCGGTTGTCGTCAAATATCCCCGTGTCGGCCAGTTCGAACTCAGGATCACGTTTCGTTCGACGACGATTTTCCTCCACCAGCCGAGCATACGGAAAGGCCTGTTGAGGATACTTATACAGCATCTTCATGTATGAGTGCGTGGGTGTGCTGTCGAGATAATAATAGTGTTCTTTACAATCCTCGGCGTGATTGCCTTCGTTGCCGGTCAGTCCAAAAATACGTTCCTTGATGATGGGATCTTTTTTATTCCACAGCGCCAGCGCAAAACACAAAAACTGCTGATCGTCGCTGATCCCTCCGATTCCTTCTTCGCCCCAGCGATAGGCCTTGCTTCGCGCCGCGTCATGCGAGACAAACTCCCATGCTGCGCCGTGTGGACTATAATCCTCCCGAACGGTCCCCCACTGCCGCTCTGTAAGATAAGGACCGAACTTGCGCCAGTCTTTGATCTTGTCACGGTCTTCGATCAATCTTTTTTTTTCACCGGTCATGGAGTTGTTCAAAGTTCAAGGTTTCGAGGTTTCAAGGTTCGAAAGTTCAAGGTTCGAGGTTTGAACGGGGTTACCCGTTGTCTTCAAACCCTGGGTAAAGCAACATTCCGCCATCAACAAACAGCGTTATGCCATTCACATAATCTGAGTCGTCAGACGCCAGCCAGACGGCCGCACCGCCTATATCCTCAGCTTCGCCGATTCGTTTTGCCGGAATCAGTTTCAACAAATTGTCGTAAGATTCTGGTGTTTGCCACGCCGCATGGTTGATGGGCGTTCTGATCGCACCGGGGCCGATGCTGTTCACGCGGATCTTCATGGGGGCATATTCCTGTGCTATACTTTTCATCAGCATCATCACACCACCTTTGGATGCCGCGTAGTTGGCATGGCCGGCCCAGGGGATAACTTCGTGCACAGAGCTCATGCATATAATTTTACCCGCAGCTTTAGATCGCCCAGGCACCACGCCACGTCGCAGAAATTCTTTGATGGCTTCGCGGGCACAGAGAAACTGCCCGGTAAGGTTAATGCCAATAACATGGTTCCATTGTTCCAGCGACAGTTCGTGGAATTTGGCATCGTTTTGCAGGCCTGCATTGTTCACCAATATATCAAGAGTGCTATACCGCTTAAGTATCTGGTGAAACATTTGGGTGACATCGCTTTCACGGCTCACATCAGCTTTGACGATGAAGCCATCCCCGCCTTCGGCCTTGATCTCGGCCAATACTTTCTCAGCCTTTTCGGGGCTGCTGGAATAATTGATCGCCACAGACGCACCCTCACGAGCCATGGCTTTAGCAACGCCTGCACCAATACCGGAACTGGCACCTGTGATCAACGCCACCTGGCCATTCAATTTTTTCTGTATGGCAGTCATGTAAGGATCTTTTCTAAAAGTTACACCCAAAAATTGAAAATGTTAAACTTTCAGCGACAGATCCTTGCTTAAGATCAGTTTGTGAGCATCATCTCAGAAAATGCAATCTCTTTACGACTGTAATCGATCTTGCCAGATTCCTTGAGTTCGTTTAGAATGACGGTCACCGTTTGACGGGACGTTGAAATAAGATTGGCCAGGTCATTATGGGTCAAATGATTTTTGATAATGATCTTATCGCCCAACCTTTTGCCTTCTTTGCGGGCCCACTCTTTGAAACAATACAGCAGTCTTGACTTAACGTCTTTGGTGACCATGTTCACATACCGGTTTTCGAGGCTCTTGAATTTCTCATTTATCTTGGCCATAAAGTTCATCGTGAGAATGTAGTTGCTCCTCATCATAGATCCCAACTGCTCCTGACTGATCACATAAAAAGAGGCGCGATCGGAAATGACTTCGGCATATTCGTAGGCAGGGCCTTCGTAGCTCAGCAATACGTCGCCGAACAGGTCGCCCGGCACGATGAGCTCTTTGATCATCTCGTCACCTTTTTCATTGACTTCCGATAACTTAACCTTGCCACTGATCATCAGAAAAATTTTTTTCTCTCCCCCCTTCGCATAAACAACCTGTCCTTTACGCGCTTCTTTCTGGGAGAAACTATGGGCAAGCTCCTGCAGTTGCAACTCTGTTAAGTTGGTCGCCATGTTGAACGCTTTGAGATAAAAATTTTTAGGTTCCATGTGATTCGGGTTTAAATATTTATTAGCCGGTCGATCTTATTAGCAATGACTTCTTTGTGTGCCAGGCCCGAGAGCCTGTCTACGAGTGAACCTTTTTTGAAGAACAGCAATGTGGGCACGGCTTCCAATCTGTAAGTGGCGCTTAATGCAGAGTGTTCATCGTAGTCTACTGCGTAAAATCTCACCTTACCATCGTACTCTCCTGCAAGGTCCATCAGCGTTTGGTCCAGCAACTGCCCTGACCAACTCCATGGAGAACTGAATTTGACCAGCGCATCAGACTTTTGCAGAATGATCTGTTCAATAAAACCGCTGTCATCTATCGTTTGTAAAGCTTTTTGGGTCATGCAATTCTGTTTAGGTGAGAGCTCACATTCCAAAGCTTATGCCAGGCGCGTAACTAATTGGTAATTAAAAACTTCGATCACCATCAACAGGAAACTCCAATAAATTATCTCCAATATTTTGGAGCGATCTCCAATTTATTGGAGAGTATGGTATCGGCAGCTGGCTATTGGGATCCAGGCCGGCAGGTTCTTTAATGACGAATGACAAGTGACGAGTGACGAATAAGATCCAGCATCTAGGCCGGCGTTCCAATATCCGGGTTCTTTAATGACGACGAATTACAAATGACAAGTGACGGGTTCTTTAATGACAAGTGAGTGACGAATAAGATTTGTTCGCTTCATTTTCCCCGCTATCTTCGCGCGCAAATCGTTTCGACCAAACCGGGAACGATCCATTCATTAACCTCATTAAATCGACATGATCACAAAGGAGAACTTTGACAATTTGCGCATTGAACTATCTATTAAGTCGAAAAACGGACTGGACTTCATCCTGGCCGCCAGCGTGATTTGGATCGCCATTGCTTACGTGTGGACGCTTCCCTCCAAGCCTTATGATAAATCAATTCTGACTTTCATCGTCGGTAGCTTCATGTTGCCATTGGCCCTTTTGGTTTCCAAGATGGTGAAGACCACCTGGACGAATAAAAACAATCCGTTACAACCTCCGGGGCTTTGGCTCAACTTTGCACAACTTTTCTATTTCCCTGAGCGCGTCGCTTTCCGTCCTGGCGATCTTGCTGCACATCGACAGCAAGAAAAAGATCGCTGCTCAGAACACTTCGGCCTAAGCCACACATACTGATGACCCTTGAAACCCAGAGACTCATCTTACGGCCAACGACAGCAGACGACTCAGACAGGCTGTTTGAAATGTTTACTGATGCCCACATTCGGAAATATCTTTTCGACGACGTCATCTTAAGTCGCGATCAGGTTGAGGAGTTTTTGAACATCAGTATCAAAAGTTTTCAAGCGCATTCTTACGGGCTATGGATGATTATACAGCGGGATTCAAACATCGTTGTTGGATTTGCCGGATTGTGGAATTTTTTCGAGGAAACCCAGCCGCAACTTTTGTATGCTTTGATGCCTGCCTATACCAGACAAGGGTTTGCCAGCGAAGCATCGCAGGCGGTGATCGACTATAGTTTTCGGAAACTCGGATTCGACTACTTGGTCGCCAGCTGTGATACGCCGAACATTTCATCGCACCGCGTAGCAGAACACATAGGCATGAAAAAATTCAAAGAGGAGTTGATCAATGAAAAGATGATCAGTTTCTTTCGGATTGATGTGACCAGGTAAAGGCAATATGCCACCCAGCTTTTGTCCGGCCACGCGTTGAAGTATAAATTTTATAACGGATCATAAACGACGTACGGAAATTCGAACCTGAAATAAAAAAAGTCTATCGGGCGCGAACGATACCCAACTTTTTCATGCGGGCTTCAAGGGTAGTGGGATTAAGACTTAGTATCTTCGCGGCTCCACCCTCGCCGCGGATCTTCCAGTTTGTTTTTTGCAACACCTGTAAAATGTGGGTTCGTTCCAGCACCTCCAGGCTCTGATCGGTGGCAGATTCATGTTTATGATCAGTGGAAATGATCTGCGGTTTAGGCAACCAGTCGCCCAACTCGAGATGATCGGATGACGATATGATCAATCCCCGCTCGATGATATTTTCAAGTTCGCGGATGTTGCCCGGCCAATCATATTTCATAAGCGCTTCGAGTACGGCCTTGGAAACCGTGTTTACCCTCTTGCCGAACTTCATTCCATACTTGCGACAAAAGTGATTGACCAGGATCGGGATATCTTCTTTTCGCTCGCGGAGCGGTGGCGTGTAAACGGGAAATACATTTAGGCGATAATACAGGTCGGTGCGAAATTCTTTGTTGTTCACCGATTGTTGCAAGTCTCTGTTGGTAGCGGTGATAACACGCACGTCTACCCGCATGGTACGCGAGTTGCCCACGCGTTCAAACTCTCCTTCCTGCAAGACGCGAAGAAGTTTTGCCTGAAGTTCGAGAGGCATTTCACCGATCTCGTCGAGAAAGATCGTTCCTCCATCGGCAAGTTCGAAACGACCTATTTTTTGGGTTGTTGCTCCGGTAAACGCACCTTTCTCATGACCAAACAATTCACTCTCGATAAGATTGGCCGGCAACGTAGCACAATTTACCTTCACCAGCGGGCGATTGCTTCTTTTGCTGATGCTATGAATAGCGCGGGCAATCAGTTCCTTGCCCGTACCCGATTCGCCCAGGATCAACACCGTAGCATCGGTTTGCGCCACAAGTTGTACTTTCTCCAGCACTTTTTTAAATAGGTCGCTCTGGCTTACGATCTCCTCAAAATTGTGCTCGTGCTTGATCTCTTCCTGCAGATAAATGTTTTCAGCTTCCAACTTTTCTTTGAGCTCCTTTACCTCGGTGAGGGCGCGGTTCAACTGCTCCTGGGCAAGCTTCAGTTCTGTAATATTTTCCCTGATCTCTTCGTCTTTTCTTTTGCGCTCGATTTCGGCAGCAGCCCGTGAAGCAAATATTTTCAGGATGTTCAACTGCTGCTGACTGATCACCATGGGCTTGGTGTCGAAAATCGCGATGTGTCCGATGATCTCGCCGTCGCTCAGCAAGATGGGTACACCAAAATAGGATTTGATGCCTTCCTCCTTGGGAAAAAGTACATCCAGATCGGCCGTGCAGTAGTAACTGTCGCCCTTCATAATGATCTCGCAGGGTGTTCCGTCAAGATCGTATTCTATATTGTCGAGAAACTGATCGCGTTCAATATAAACCAATGTGCGCAATCGTGTTTTGGTGCTATTGGTGCACTCTGTTACAATAGCATACCGGATACCCGTGGTAGCGATGAGGTGATACGCCAACGACTGAAAAAAGTCTCCTCCTACAACCGAAGCCGTGCCCTCGGAAATAATGCGCAGCATCTCGTTGTGATCTTGGGTGTCAAGCACGGTCATGAGGTGAAAAGCAATTAGTTTTTTGCCCTGCCAGGTAATGTGCTTAGCGACCGTATCAACATGAGCGATGCGACCATCCTTACACAGCAGCTTACAAGGCTGGTGAAGTTCTTTCAACTCAAAAACCTGGAACCAGCGATTCTTCCAGTCTTCGAGATTGTTATTGGGTGCCAGCTCATAGAGCGCTCTGCCCAACATTTCTTCAGGTGTATAGCCATACATGTCGCAGGCCGTGTTGTTGACATAAACAATCTCCGCCTTCAGATCGGTGATCACGATGCCCTCGGAAAGATTATCCAGCGTTGCCTTATAAAGCTCCGTCAGCTGCTGATGAATGGTAGAAACGTTATCCATGATCAAATCGCAAATTCCTGAAAATTAAAAACAAATGTGTCAGTTAAGTTACAAAAATGGCAGGAAACTTAGCGCGGCAATTTTTAGCGCGATCTTGTGCACAGGATCATCCGGCAGATGGCGATAACAATTTTTACCGATAGTATTTGTTCATAAACCTGTACAAAAAAATAGATTGGCACCGAAAGTTTGCGAGAGGTTTGCCTAATGTTGAAATATCGCTGATATTTCCTTTTTCACAGCCCATTGAAGCGATGAAAGTAGGTTTGTTCGTTCCCTGTTATGTAGACCAGTTCTATCCGCAAGTGGCCAAGGCTACACTTGAGCTACTGGAGAAGTTGGGCGTGAATGTCGATTATCCGATGGACCAGACGTGTTGCGGCCAGCCGATGGCGAATTCAGGTTTCGAACATCTGACCGGCGCCTGTGATGCTCTGTTTATTAAAAATTTTTCAAACTTCGATTATATCGTGTCCCCGTCCGGTAGTTGCGTGCTGCACATCAAAGACCATCTTCACGATCCGAAACAGTCTGCGGAGGCCTCGGCTATTGGCCATAAAATAATGGAGCTGACGGAATTCTTAACCGATGTACTGCACATTCGAAATCTCTCCTCTCGTTTTCATCACAAAGTCGGCCTCCACCAAAGCTGCCACGGCCAACGTGGACTGAAGTCATCTCAAATGTCGGAGCTGGTAGCGCCCTATTTTTCTAAAGCTGAACAATTGCTCAACATGGTGGAAGGCCTCGAGCTGATTTCACTGAACCGAAAAGACGAGTGCTGTGGCTTCGGTGGCACCTTTTGTGTATCGGAAGAGGCCGTTTCGGCAAAGATGGGAAAAGACCGCCTGGCAGACCATCTGCTACACCATGCCGAATTTATCACGGGCAGCGACATGTCTTGCCTCATGCACCTGGAAGGCTTGCTGCGGCGACAAAAAAGTACCGTCAAAGTGGCCCACATTGCCGAAATTCTGAATGCCGGTTAATATGAAAGATTTACAAACGATCGATCATGCTGCGCTTGCAGACAAATTCAACCGCGACGAAGCCCGTGTAGACTGGCACGACAAAACGTTGTGGTTCATTCGCGAAAAACGCGATAAAGCGGCGTGGCAGGTTCCCGAATGGGAACACTTGCGGGAGGCGGCATCAGAAATCAAAAGGAATGTGTTGAGTAATCTTTACGCCTATTTAGTTGAGTTCGAAAAAAATGCAGCGCAAAATGGCGCAACCGTTCATTGGGCCTCTACGCCTGACGAGCACAATCGCATTGTTCACGAGATCATTCGCGCACAAAATATAACCAACGTTGTGAAGAGCAAATCGATGCTCACAGAAGAATGCCATCTCAACGAATACCTGGCGAAAAAGGGCATCACGGTTGTAGATACTGATCTGGGCGAAAGAATCGTGCAATTGGCCGGTGAGCCCCCAAGTCATATCGTGCTGCCTTGTATACACTGGAAAAAAGAAGAGATCGGCGAACTGTTCCACCGGCATTTGGGAACACCAAAAGGAAATGCCGATCCGCAATTCCTGACCTCGGCGGCGCGCCACCATCTGCGCGAAAAGTTCATGACCAGCACGGTGGCTATCACAGGTGTGAACTTTGCCGTGGCGGAAACGGGTGAGATCGTAGTCTGTACAAACGAAGGCAACGCCGACCTCGGTGTGCAACTGGCCGATGTACATATCGCCTGCATGGGTATTGAAAAAATAATCCCCAAGCGAAAACATCTGGGCGTATTTCTACGATTGCTGGCCCGCAGTGCCACCGGGCAGCCTATCACTACATACTCCAGCCATTTCAGAAAACCAAGAGCCGGGCAGCAAGTGCACATCGTATTGGTCGACAATGGCCGAAGTGCACGGCTTGCCAGCGACGATTTTAGAAACGCCCTAAAGTGCATCCGGTGTGGCGCCTGCTTGAATACGTGCCCCGTATACCGCAGGAGCGGCGGCCATAGCTATCGCCACGCCGTAGCAGGCCCCATCGGTTCCATTCTGGCACCAGGCCTGGACATGAAACGCAATGCAGACCTACCCTTCGCATCAACCTTATGCGGATCGTGCTCAAATGTATGCCCGGTGAAGATCGATATTCACGATCAGCTTTTTAAGTGGCGCCAGGTTTTGATCAAACAGGGGCATGTGGGCTCCGCAAAAAAAATGAGCATGCAAGCCATGAGCCTTGTTTTATCAAAACCCTCATTGTACCGCGTGACGGGCAACGTGGCGCGGTGGATGTTGCGGCATCTGCCCTTCCTGATCAATCATAAATTCAATCCGTGGTTCAAACAACGCGAGATGCCCGAACCTGCCGCGCAGTCGTTCCGAACCTGGTATAAACAAAATCGAAAAAAATAAAACATGAACAGTCGGGAGAAAATACTGAGCACGGTATTGGCACATCAGCCTTCGCTCTCACCCTTACCGGTGACCGATATCCCTTCAGATACAAAACATGACGTGCTAGAAAAATTCAAAACGATGCTGGTCAGCATTGGAGGCGCCATTGTCGAAACTGATAACATTGATGCTATCAAGGAATTCGTGAACCGAAATTTTACAACTGCCAGACGGGTCATCAGCCTTGTGCCGGGAATGTTTACCGCACCCCTACCTGCCGATCCGCATGCGCTCGAGGATGTTGATGTGGCAATTTTGCCCGGGCAATTTGGAGTGGCCGAAAACGGAGCGATATGGATTACCGATTCGGCAATGGGCGACAGAGCCTTGCCTTTTATTTGCCAACACCTTGTATTGGTGATCAATCGTAACGATATCGTTCATAACCTCCACGAGGCCTATCAAACAATCGGTTCAACCCACTACGATTACGGCACCTTCATCGCCGGCCCCTCGAAAACCGCCGATATAGAACAATCGCTCGTGCTCGGAGCCCACGGCCCGAAGGGGCTGGTTGTTGTTTTAGTCAATAGGCCATAGTCAATGGGCAATCATTCTTTCCAAAAATTCGTCATCCGTCATTCCGACTTCATCATCATAAAAGGCATTAGTAAATGGTCAATGGGCAGTCATTCTTTCTAAAAATTTGTCATCCGTCATTCTGCCTTCATCATCATAAAAGGCATTAGTCAATAGGCCATAGTCAATGGTCAATGGGCAATCATTCTTTCTAAAAATTTGTCATCCTTCATTCTGACTTCGTCATCATAAAAGGCATTAGTCAATAGGCCATAGTCAATGGTCAATGGGCAATCATTCTTTCCAAAAATTTGTCATCCGTCATTCTGACTTCATCATCATAAAGGCATTAGTCAATAGGCCATAGTCAATGGTCAATGGGCAATCATTCTTTCTAAAAATTAGACATCCGTCATTCTGACTTCATCATCATAAAAGGCATTAGTCAATAGGCCCGGCAATCCCTCAATAATTTTATACAAATGCGTTCCAATTAAGGAACATCACGTAAAACTAGTAATTTAGGAAAGATTGGGAATGGGCTGGAATAAAAATCCAATCCGGGTTTACTCGAATCGCAACTATTTCACAAACATAATGACGACTCTTGCGTCTGAAGGAGCAATTCAAATCTTTGCGTTATAATTAGGACGCGGTAGGACATGCCCCTTGCTCAATGCGAGTTATGGAAGTCACTTCCTCCCAAACTAGCGGAATTTCACAGAGCGAGATCAGCCTCCTTTGATTTCACAAAATTATTTTTTTGAAAACAATGCGAATAAGAAGCTTAAGTTTTTGGTTGATCTTGGTTCTTTGTTCATGCAGCAGCAAGAGCTATAATGAATCCGTTAGCAAAACAGAACAAAATGACTTTCAAAAACTCATAAAAAAACTCAGTGTATTAGATGTCGAATTTTCTTATGATCTTGTTAAAGAAGATGCAAATAATTGCTACGAACCCAAGGGTAAGGACTCACTATTCTATGAGACATTCAATCCTATAGTGGGAGTGTTGAAAGATACATCAGGGGTGTTTGCAGTGCTGCATCTTGAGCCGGGAGATGATCTATATCCGGTTCTACGAACTTTTGATCGTACAGGTAAACTCATAGACGAGACGACTGTAAGTTATGGAGTCTGTGCCTTGGGGGATTGTGAATTTGATAGTTGTGGAGAAACGTTGAAAATTACTGGTGCTAGATCCATTGAAGATGTTTTAACATACGTAACTACTTTTTGTGATTCCTTAGGTAACAAAATTCCAAATACAACGAAAAGCGCGACTAAGAATAAGAAGCAAACTCTAACGATCGAAGCCACCGGACAGATTTTGGTAGCCGAAAAAGTCGAGTAAAAGTTATTTCAGTGAGATTACACTTGGGGCTGCGACTTGAGTCGAAATATCGCAAGTTTGCGCATTTCAACTGCCCGGTGTCGAGGCTTATAACATATTAGAGCAAAAAAGAAGATCGACGCTTGCAGAGCAGCGCGCGAATTTCACCGGCACATCCGGCATATACACCTATATTCTGCCTAGAGCTGCAATGACTTCCGGCATCGGGCGTATAAAGCTGAAACTAATGATTATGAGAAAAATAGTTCAAAGCTTTTTCGCGCTGGGATTGTTGGCAGGTATGATCAGTTGTCAGGACAACGAGCTAACATCCCGTTCAGGAAATGACGAAACCTCAACAACGCTGGTGGATGTCGTACAAACATCCGGGCAACTGGCCAGCGGAACGAGTTTTAGCATCGCCGGCAGCAGCACCGACAGCACTGGCCACCGGCCCAAAGGCAACCATCGGCACAAACGCCACAAAGGAATACTGGATGGCGTAAATCTGCTGGCACCTACTGACGAACTTCTGGCTATTGTTGACGCCGAAAGCGCTGGAGATTTCAGAGGTATGAGAATATCCGGGAAGGGCGGCGCAACCATCACCCACTACAACGCCGCTGGTGAAGAGGTAACGTTGCCCACGCCGGCGAATGGCGGTCCGAACGGATGCAGTTTCAGCGGAAAACAATTTCCAGCATACGACTCGATGTTGTCAACCATCGTGAAAACAATAATCGATTTTGGAACGGGTGTCACCTATGCGCGCGATACGGTTTCCATCACCCGCAGTGGCAGGATCATCACTACCCGCCATGGCGACGACATCACCAAAACTGAAGTCACCACTTTTGAAAATTACAAGGTAAATGACATCCTGATCGAAGGCATAAAGACGCGCATCAGCACATTCGATTCGACGACGGGCACAGGCACCTCCTTGACATCTGTCTCTGACGGAAAAATTACTTTCGCCGACGGTTCCCTGGCCTCGTGGTCGAGCGAAAAAACAAGGACCTCTCATATCACCCTGGATGATTCGGGAAAACCTGAAAGCGGAGAAATTGTTACAGAAGTCAATACCGAAGTGAAGGCGAGCGATGGCACATTGATCTTTGCTCACCACACCACAAAACCTTTAACCGAAAACATCACCTGCAGAAGAAGGCCGGGCCCTGTGAGCGGAACGTTGGAAACCGTTTACCACGAAGATACTGTAACCGTGGACTACGGTGATGGATCATGCGACAACAAAACGATCACCATCATCATCAATGGTGTCATGACCACAAGAGCGATCGGCCATTAGAGAAGAGCCCGATCCGGCCTTTGCTGTTATTCAGCAAAGGCTTCTTGTCTTATTTTACTCCGGCAAAAAGTTGGATTCAGATGCCACTAGTTCCTTGCATCCAATACTCTTCGCAGTCCTTCCTCCGACAGCGGTTTGGTCAGATAATGATCCACACCCAGTTGTTTTGCCTTGAACATATCGTTAGGGCTCGACGACGACGTTACAATGATAATTTTTACGTTCTCTTTATGGGGCAAATTGAGTTTCTTAAAAGCTTCTAAAAAATCAAACCCATCCATGATCGGCATGTTGAGATCTAACAGGATCACATCGGGCATGGCGTGAGAATTTTGCAGAAAGGCATTCAGCAGATTAATGGCCTCTTTACCATTTAGCGCAGTTTGAATTCCCTCAGCAAATCCCATGCGTTCCAGAGTTTTGCTACTTAAAAGATTACAGATCTGATCATCGTCAACTAGCAGAACGTTTTTCATAATTTTTTTTCCAAATGAATTAAACAGTTACAAATACCTACAATACCGCGCCAGAGCCAAAGTGCGCGAAGACTACCCTTAGGACCCGGGATAGTGACGGAACAGCAGACCTCCAGAAACTCAGCAGTGGGCAATTGAAACTGCTCACTCAACAGGGATGGGCTATTCTAAATTTAGTGTATTCCCGTCACAATCCGGAGTCAGTTTCAGAGAAAATTTTAGCGCCCGGGCTGCGCTGTAAAACTGCGTCCAAGCAACGGTTTATAGTTCGACGTGTCAGATAATGGAAGCTGAAAAACCGGGCCAAAGGCAGCCCTGAGCTGGAAAAGCCCACATTGGTGGCCAAAAAACAATATAATTCAGCCAGTGCTGATAACCGATCGTAACCTGTGTGACCTCATTCAATGGCGTCTACTAGCCCGCCGGGTGGATGTCTGGTATTGGCCCCGCGACGAACTGATGGGGTTAATTTAATGGGAGTGTTCCATACAATGGCACGCCCATGAAGGTGCTCAAAATTAAGGCCCGGTCATAATCCAGGCCGGCTTCGATCGTTCATCATGAACAGGAGTCTCAGAATGATGTATGTTATAACTAGCTTTGATCTCCTAAGACTCAGGCATGTATAGAATCGTCAGATATATTTTTTTGATGTTATGCATCAGCGTTGCCACTCTTGCACAAACCAAAGTGCAGCAAAAGCTGCCGGAAAAGACCCGGATCTTATTCGTGTTGGATGGATCGGGCAGCATGAACGCCGTATGGGAAAAAGAGCAATCGCGAATGGATGCTGCAAAAAGAATTCTGACACGCCTGGTCGATTCACTGCGCGTCAATCCGAACCTGGAGTTGGCGCTGCGAATTTACGGTCATCGTTTCACACGCCAGGCCAACAATTGCCAGGACAGCCACCTAGAGGTACCGTTTGCGCCGAAAAATCACAACGCGATCGTCAGCAAAATAAAAGACGTGAGACCAAAAGGCGTTACGCCGATCACTTTTTCGCTGCTGCAAGCGTCCAAAGATTTTCCGTCGCAGGCAGGTTATCGCAATATTCTGATCCTTATCACCGATGGCATTGAATCGTGCGGCGGCGATCCATGCGAAGTCTCCCTGGAACTTCAGCGCAAAGGTGTGCTCCTCAGGCCGTTTATCATCGGGCTGGGAGTTGAAGGCGGAAAAGTACTCGACTGTGTGGGTAAATATATTGACTCCGAAAATGCCAGCGCTTTTAACCGCATACTCAACCAATCTATTGAAACCACTTTCGCCAAAACAACGGTAAGTGTAGAGTTACTCGATGGTGCTGGCAAACCTACCGAGACCAACGTAGACATCAGCTTCCTGAACAGCGCGACAAAAACATCGGCTTATGAGTTTGTACACTTTCGCGATAAGCTGGGTCGTCCGGACTCCGTACAGATCGATCCGGTGCTCCCCTACGATATGGTTGTAAACACAGTGCCACCGGTCATCCGGCGGAATATTCAAATTGAAAACGGGAAACACAATGTCGTCGTAGTATCTGCGCCGCAAGGAAATCTTATCGTTAGGCCGGAAGCTCGGGGCAACGCGTTTTCGGTTATGGTTCGCGAAAAAGGAAAAAGCGCGATCTTGAATCCTCAGCGCAGTGGTGAAACGTGTCGCTACCTGGAAGGTGAATATGAAGTTGAAACTTTAACGCTTCCGCGACGAATATTTGCCATTGCGATCGAAGCCGACAAGACAAAAACGATCACGTTGCCATCTACGGGGTTGGTGAATATCAACACGATCTCGCCGGGATACGGTAGCATTTTTGAGGTCACAGAAAAAGGTGGATCACAATGGGTTTGCAACCTCGACGAAAGCTTATCGCAGCACGCCTACAATCTTCTGCCCGGAACATACAAGATAGCCTTTCGCGTAAAAAATGCCGGTGGAAGCAAATACACGTCGGTAAAAACGTTTGATTTAAAATCAGGGCAAACTGTAAGCATCAACATGTTCAATTGAACCCAGGGCATCCCGCCTCGCCGTTCGTTCTTCTGACTTCGTTGCTTATTCAGCCAGGACTATCCAGGGAATGAGGGCTATGAAAAGTGCTATTAGAAACCAGATAATGAGCTTTTTATTCTTTTGAACAGCGGTCATGCAGCTTAGTGTGTTTTCTCACTTTACGAAGGGAAATTGCTTTTGGTTGGGAACCACCTGGGGGATATTATCCTCTTTAACAAATCATTAACAGAATATGAGCCAGGTGCTGGCAGAATAAAATTATTTTACGACTTTCGCGACGCCATCTAATCACAGATCAGCACAATGAAATACACGTTTACTGAAAAGAAAGACACCCGCTCAGGCTTCGGCGCTGGCCTTCATGAGCTTGGAAAGAAAAATCCTAATGTTGTAGGCCTCTGTGCCGATCTTACGGGCTCCCTGAAAATGGACGCCTTTAAAAAAGATTTTCCCGACCGCTTTTTCCAGGTCGGAATTGCAGAAGCCAATATGATGGGCCTGGCCGCCGGCATGACCATTGGGGGCAAAATTCCCTTCACGGGCACTTTCGCCAACTTTTCAACCGGACGAGTTTACGACCAGATCCGCCAATCGATTGCTTACTCCGGTAAGAATGTTAAGATCTGCGCTTCGCACGCCGGATTAACTTTGGGCGAAGACGGCGCCACGCACCAGATCCTGGAAGATATCGGCATGATGAAAATGTTGCCGGGCATGACCGTGATCGTACCCTGCGATTACAACCAGACCCGCCTCGCCACCCTCGCCCTCGAAACCCATGTTGGCCCGGCCTATCTCCGTTTTGGCCGTCCGAGCTGGCCGATCTTCACCGCCCCCGACAGACCATTTGTTATCGGTAAAGCCGATAAGATGATAGAAGGTACCGATGTGACCATCTTTGCGTGCGGTCACCTGGTCTGGCATGCCGTGGAGGCTGAAGCCAAACTAGCCGAAAAAGGCATCAGCGTCGAACTGATCAATATACATACCATCAAACCATTGGATGTTGAAGCAGTGCTCGCATCGGTAGAGAAAACAAAGTGTGTGGTGACCTGTGAAGAACATCAGATGAATGGGGGCCTCGGCGACTCTATCGCCCAGGTATTGGCGCGGTTCCGTCCGACGCCGATGGAGATGGTGGCAGTAGACGACTCGTTCGGCGAAAGCGGCGTTCCGACACAACTTCTAAAAAAATACGGACTTGGCCCCGAAAACATTGTGGCGGCCGTCGAGAAAGTGGTCAAGAGAAAAAAAGTAAACGTCTTATAAACAAAGGAAAAGGGTGGTTCAGCCATCCTTTTTTATTTCGCCCTGCCCCTCACCTGCTCAAGACCGCTTAAATAATTTGTGGTCGTTAGCCTAAAGTCTATTCTTTATATTTCTTTTTTAACCTTAGCTTATGAAAAAGACCATCGCGCTGGCCTTCTGGTGTATGAGTGTACTCTCCTATTCTCAACCCAAGACGCTGACCGGCTTCACCAAAGAAAATGCGGAAGCTGAATGGAAGGCCGAAGAAAAATTCGACAGTTATTTGCAAGCCTCAAACTTAGATCAGTGGATGAAACGTCTCGCGGCACGTCCGCATCACCTGGGTTCTGACTATGGCCGGCAAAACGCGGAGTTCATGCGCGATCAGTTCAAAAGCTGGGGTTACCAAGCCGAGATAGAAACTTTCCAGGTGCTTTTTCCTACGCCAAAAGTTCGGGTGCTGGAGATGGTAGCACCAACAAAATACAAAGCGAAGCTTTCCGAACCCGCCTTGAAAGAAGATGCCACTTCGGGCCAGATCAAAGAACAACTTCCCGTTTACAATTGCTGGTCTCCCGACGGCGACGTGACGGCCGAACTCGTGTTTGTCAACTACGGCGTGCCCGACGACTATGAACAACTCGAACGGCTGGGCATCGATGTAAAAGGAAAAATTGTGATCGCCAAATATGGCGGATCATGGCGCGGCATTAAACCCAAAGTTGCCCAGGAACATGGTGCCATTGGTTGTATCATTTATTCAGATCCGGAAGAAGACGGTTATTACCAGGGCGATGTTTACCCTAAGGGCGCATTCAAAAATGAATTCGGAGCACAACGTGGTTCCGTTCAGGACATGCCTGTTTATCCCGGCGATCCGCTGACGCCCGGGTATGGCGCCACGGCAGACGCCAAACGTATTGACCGAAGTGAAGCTACCAACCTCATCAAAATTCCTGTGCTACCGATCTCCTACAGCGACGCTCAACCCTTGTTTGCTGCTTTGGGCGGACCTGTTGCACCTCCGGCATGGAGAGGCGCTTTGCCCTTAACTTATCACGTAGGACCCGGCCCCGTGAAAGTTCATCTCAAACTTGAATTCGATTGGAAACTCGTGCCGTGTCATAACGTGATCGCCAGATTAAAAGGCGCCGAGTTGCCCGACGAATGGGTTATCAGAGGAAATCACCACGACGCATGGGTGAATGGTGCCAATGACCCGATCAGCGGTATGGTGGCGCTGATGGAAGAAGCCCGTGCTGTGGGCGAACTGGTGAAAAGTGGGTGGAAACCTAAACGTACAATCATCTACTGCGCCTGGGACGGCGAAGAGCCATCGCTGATCGGCTCGACCGAATGGGCGGAAACACACGCAACTGAATTACAACAAAAAGTAGTGGCCTACATTAACTCCGATTCTAACGGCAGAGGTTTCTTATACGCCGGCGGATCGCATACGCTTGAAACGCTCATGAGCGAGATCGCACGCGACGTGGTCGACCCTCAGACCAACATCAGCATACTCGAGCGCAGCAAATCCATTCAAACCCTCTATGCTGCCACGGCCAAAGCGAAAAAGGAGATCTTAGCAAAAAAGACGCTAAGCCTGGGTGCGCTGGGCTCGGGCTCTGATTACACTCCCTTCATTCAACATCTTGGCATTCCGTCACTCAATCTTGGATTTGGTGGCGAAAGTGCCGGCGGAGAATATCACTCGGCCTACGATTCATACGATCACTATAAACGTTTTAAAGATCCGACTTTCAATTACGGAGTTGCCCTGGCGAAGATCGCCGGACGATCGACCCTTCGTATTGCCGGGGCCGACATTCTTCCTTTTGACTTTAAAGTTTTTCATCGTACCGTGAACGGGTATCTCAACGAAGTCACCACGTTGCTCGATAATATGCGTGAGACCACCGAAGTAGAGAATCAAATGATCCAGGAAAAACGTTTCGAATATGCAGCCGATCCGACCAAGACTTACGTTGCGCCTAAGCCAAAAGAGTCCGTTCCCTTTTTAAATTTCTCTAGCCTGCAGAACGCCATGGCCAGGTTGGAGAAAGCCGTGAAAAAGCTCAGCGAGCTTCAAACTGCAAACCCGAAGCCCGGTCCGGATCTGACTAAATTCAACAAGATCATCTATCAGGCCGAACAAAGTCTGCTGTCGGAAAAAGGATTGCCGAGAAGGCCCTGGTACCGCCACACAATCTACGCGCCCGGATTCTACACAGGTTACGGTGTAAAAACCCTTCCGGGTATCCGCGAAGCTATCGAGCAACGAAACTGGAAAGAAGCCCAGGAGCAAATCGAAGTTGCCGCGGCTGCCATTGATACTTACACCACTCAACTTGAGGCGGCTTCCTCCCTGCTGATGCTCCGCTAAAATTTTTCTGGCAACTTTGAAACATTAATCGTAATATTACGATTAATGTTATCATGGGATTGACCAAGACAGAAGGCTTTTCAAAATCGCAGATGGAGTTGGCAGCCTTTGCCAAAGCGCTGGGGCACCCTGCCCGTATTGCCATCATTCAATTTCTTGCATCCAGGAAAGCTTGCGTCTGTGGCGACATCGTGGATGA
>JBMOKS010000303.1:0-797 GCA_049324355.1 Bacteroidota bacterium | reverse complement strand
CACAATCAACAGTTTCTCAACACCTGAAAGAACTCAAAAACGCTGGCCTCATCAAGGGTGATATTGAAGGCCCCAGTGTTTGTTATTGTATAGACGAAAAAGTGTGGGCCAAGGCGCAAAAGGTGATCGGCGAATTATTCGACAGCTTTACGCCCGATCACTGCTGCTAACAAATTTTTTTGCTTTGTCTTATCGCAATATTACGATTAACTTAAATTAACTCATATGAACACCTTGGAGACTTCCGAACAACTCAAACAATTAGTCAAAGAAAAGTACGGACAGATTGCCGATCAAAGCCGCGAAGAAAACGCCAGCAGTTGCTGCGGCGCCGGATGCTGCGGCACAACTGATGAAGCCGTGATGGCAGAAGATTATTCCAAACTGCAAGGATATGTTGCCGATGCCGACTTGGGCCTGGGCTGCGGCCTGCCCACAGAATTCGCGCACATCAAAGCCGGCGATGTGGTGATCGACCTTGGCTCTGGTGCGGGCAACGATGCATTCGTGGCGCGATCGATCGTTGGCGATGCCGGCAAAGTCATCGGTGTAGACTTCACCGAACGAATGATAGAAAAGGCGCGGATCAACGCCGCGAAACTAGGTTTTAACAATGTTGAATTCCGCTTCGGCGACATCGAAAATATTCCCGTTACCGAAAACGAAGCACATGTCGTGGTGAGCAATTGTGTGTTGAACCTTGTGCCAAACAAAAGCAGAGCTTTTTCTGAGACTTACAGAATACTAAAACCCGGAGGCCACTTCAGCGTGTCGGACATCGTACTGAAAGGTGTGTT
>JBMOKS010000302.1:0-2123 GCA_049324355.1 Bacteroidota bacterium | reverse complement strand
GGTGAAACTGCCAAGCTCCTGTCGGAGCGCTTCGGCAAGATCGTGCAGGAGAGGGAAAGTATTTCGATCAACACTTCCGATACTTCAATCAGCCGGTCCACTCAGCTTGATGCAGCTATTCCACCATCAAAGATCGCCACGCTTTCATCGGGTGAATTTGTCGGCACAGTAGCCGATGATTCGGATCAAAAGATCGATTTGAAAGTATTTCATGCCGAGATACTGAACGATCATGATGCTATCCGGAAGGAAGAAGAAAACTACCAGCCCATTCCTGCCATAAGGAAGATCACACCCTACGAAATACAGGAGAACTACTTCCGTATAAAAAAGGAGATTGAGCAGATCGTGGAAGATAAACTCAAGAAATGAAACATTCAAGGTTATGGATATACTGACATACTCAAAGCAACTGGAAAGCCGCATGAAAGAGCGGCTGGATGAATTCAATGCCGACCAGGATGAAATCCTGAAGGTCGGACATGCGCTGACCTTCATCCGTGACATCATCGCTGAACTGAAGCAGTTCGTCAGCACTTACAAGTTCACAAATGAACTGGAGGAGATCAAATTCTTCAAAGAGATAAAACCGGTATTCCTTAGCCAGTTCTTCTATTACAAGAAAGTATTTGCGCTGAGACTGTTTGACTCATTCAAGGATGCGAAGACAAGACAAGCGAACTATTACAAAATCCTTCAGCAACTGGAGCGATTCGTGCAAAAGAATCTCGAGTTCTATGAGTATTGCATGACCAACACCACCTATCTCGATAAGCATTACTTTACGCGCAACCGGCAACCTCATAAATCGATTGATCGTGATGAGAAGTTTACGACAGGTTATGACACCAAGCTGGCTAAGGTTCTAGCGAATGAACTTTTGAAGAAACACGTTCTTGACCTGCTCAAAAAGTCACAGGCTGACCGTTCATCAGATACATCTGCAACCCTGACCTGGACGGGCTCAAAGACCGACTTGATCGAACTGATTTATGCACTGCATAGTGCTGATATTTTCAATAATGGAACAGCCAACATCAAAGTGATCGCCTCTGCATTTGAAGATGTATTCAATATCAACTTGGGGGACTACTACCGGACGTTTCAGGATATGCGTATTCGGAAGAGGAGTCAGACACCATTTATTGATTTTCTTAAAGAGAAGTTTGTGAACAGACTGGTTAATGAGTAAATCTTCTCACATTTGTAGATGCATCCTTTTGGCTTTGGCACATTTGGATTTTAAGGGAAGTTGGGAAAAAACGGGGAGGCGCAAAAAAGGTGGAGTGGGTAAGTCCCGTAAGAAAGAACTTGCTCTTTCATTCTCAGATTCCTAAATTATTTTCTAATAGCCCGCTAATAGCCCGCTTGAAAGTTACAATATCCTGAGTTAGTTATTTGTGAGTGAGCCCATCTTCCGTCCTTTTAAAGGATGGATGGTGGGCTTTTTCATAATCGATTCCATTTTGAGGGAATCTTAATTGAATTCTTAACTGGCTCAACCTTGGTTCAACCCCTTTAAAAGCCTCGAAACTATAATGGAAGTATATGCAATACACATTAGCCAAATGTTATTTGCAATGCTGGAACCGACACCCTACTTCGACAAATGTTCCTCTCTTAACTTTTTTTCAAGTTCAGAAATCAATCCTTCTCTTTTCTTTTTCGCTTTATTAAGGAAATCCTGACCAGCTGCTGTCTTCTTATCAAACTGACCACTCCAGACAATCATTTCAATCATCATTGGTAATAGAGAAACCCCTTTTTCGGTTAGACTATACTTTATTCTTGACTTTTTCACATCATCCTCTCCTTTTCTGATAATTCCCGATTCTTCCAGACTTTTTAATCGGTCTCCCAAAACACTGGTGGATACTCTCTCATCCGACTCAAAAAACTCATTGTAATGACGCTTCCCTTTAAACATCAAATCTCTGATAATCAACAAAGACCACTTATCTCCAAAGTGTTCCAAAGCATAGTTAACAGGGCAATGTGACCTCAATTTCATATTCCAAAGATAATTTTTTTGGAATTAACTTGCAATTTCCAAGTTAATTTATTTAACTTTGTTTTCGCAAGTTAAATTTATGCTCAATTTTAAAATCTAAAAAAATGAAAAC
>JBMOKS010000301.1:17977-19214 GCA_049324355.1 Bacteroidota bacterium | reverse complement strand
GGCCGGTGGACTTTCTGTAAAAGAATTTAAGAAAGACGACAAAACTGTGATACTGCCCAAGACGGCGCCTAACATGCCCATGTATATGGACAGTCCTGGGTTTAACGTGGCCACAAATGGCAGCACCATCAAAGTAGTTGTTCCCTCTTATCGCATCAGCAACAAAGTAGATTTCAAATTCGACGCCGTGACATGTTACATGATGGTCGATACCGGTGAAGGTCAAAGCCACAGCAGCGAAGGCGCGGCCAAACCCATGCTCGGCGTTTACAAAGTTTACTCTATAGCCAGTGGTAACCTGTCACTACCGTATTCGGTCAAATAACCTCTTTCGTGATTGGTGTCTTTGTGGCCTAAATTCTTCCATGAAGACACCCAATCACCAACGAAAACAAAACATTTCAGATAAAAAATATGCAAGTAGCAGTTTGGGATACCTACGTCATAAAAAGAGATGGAAAGGTTATGCACTTTGATATCATCGCCCCAGCGCACATCCGCGATGAAGAAATAATTTATACCTTTGGTAAGGATTACTTACGATCGAAAGATCAGGGTGAGCAGTGGCTGACAGCAAAAGAGTGCAACTTTTGTCACATTGAAAAAGCCACACCTGAAATGGAATCAAGTATCCGGCTAAAAGGGTATTACATTTACGAATGCAAAATTGCGCGTAACACGTGTCGGTATTTAATTTAGAAGATCAAAACGCTAATCTGGACTATAAAATAGTCGCCGGTCTGGAGCGGATATCGCAGGTTTACCGGATATTACTTTGGGAAAAAGCGAAAGAGCATAAACTCAGTCCGATTCAGATCCAGCTGCTCATCTTTATCCGGCATCATTCTTCTGACAAGTCAACCATAAGTTACCTGGCGCAGGAGTTTAACCTTACCAAGCCAACCATCAGCGATGCCATCAAAATACTCGAACAAAAAAAACTGATCAAAAAATTTACCGACAGCGACGACACTCGGAGTTATACGATTCAATTAACAGCTGGTGGTATAAGAATCGTGGCAGAGGCCGAGGACTTCGCCAGCCCTGTGACTAAAATTATTGCCCAGGCCACTGACGCCGACAAGAAGATATTGTGGCAAAACATTTCTAACCTGATCCGTCAACTCAATAAACTGAAAATAATCAGTTTACAACGAACGTGTTTCAATTGCGTGCATTACATCACCAAGAACAAGAATCATTTTTGCCAATTGCTTGACCAAAAACTTCAAGACCA
>JBMOKS010000301.1:0-17967 GCA_049324355.1 Bacteroidota bacterium | reverse complement strand
CGACTGTGGAGAATTCGAATCAGCGTAAGGGCGTCTTCTAAAAAAAACATACAATAATAATTACCCTAACGCTATGAAGTATGTCGGATTGTTTACCTTGTGCCTGCTGACACTTTTAAGCCAAGCCCAGTCTTCGCTAACACTCGCCAAAAAAGGTAAAAGTCTCCACGATTTCGTGCCCAAAAACTGGAAAATCCTTCAAACATCCACTGGTGACCTCAACCAAGATAATACAGATGATGTGGTAATGGTGATCCAGCAAAAAGATCCCGCAAATATTATTATTAACCCCGGAATGGCATTAGACTCGCTGGATACCAACCGGCGTGTATTGATCATATTATTCAAAGAATCCGCTAACAACAACCTTAGGCTTGCAGAAATCTCCGAGACCTTTATTTTGAATCATTATACAGCTACCATGGACGATCCATTCGATGGTCTTTCCATATCAAACGGAAGGTTGATTCTGTCGTTCCATTTCTGGTATAGCGCCGGAAGCTGGTATCAATCTAATATGGATTATGAGTTTCAATATCGGAACAATGAATTTTTTCTTGTCAAAGCCGAATACGGCGAAACACATCGTGCCACGCTTGAACAGACCCTCCGCCACTTCGACTTCACTGCTCAAATAGTAGACGAATCTAAGATCACTATGAAGATAACAATGGCGAATCCATGGAAAAAGAAAAAAGTGAAATCCGAGATTTGAATATTAAAGAATTAAAAACACTGAAGACGCTCGACCAACCTATGAAGTGGGAAGTTGAGCCGGGAATCTTTATTTAATTGATCTACGTATTTTTAACCTCACAACACCTTCTGCGGGATGATGTCGTAAGAGCCCCTGTAACTTGTCGCGCAAGGCCCCGCAAACATTGTTGACTTCGACGTAATTTGCTGCAGCAAAAGGGATCATACGAAGTCTACAAAACAGTCTAAAAATGAAACGCGTCAGCATCATCATTGGGTTCCTATCCGTAGCTGGAATCACGAACTGGATGTTTATTCCCATGGGAATCACGGAGATGATTAGCATCTGGAATTTACATGGAATCAATTTTAATAATCAAAATTTCACCGCTATGACTCAAGACACTACTTTCAACATGGAGCTTACGCGTGTTATCGACACTCCGCTGGAACAAGTTTGGAACGCATGGAGCGACGAAAATCTAGTAAAGCGCTGGTGGGGACCAACCGGATTTACCGCTCCTGTTGCCAAGATGGATTTTCGAGAAGGCGGCCGATCGCTGGTATGTATGCGTTCGCCAGACGGCGTCGAAATTTACAACACTTGGACCTACAAAACGATAGAGGCACACGCGCGTATCGAATACACGCTGAACTTCACGGATAGTAAGGGAAACATCCTCGAACCATCCACCATCGGTCTGCCTCCGAGTATCCCGGTCGCCGTACCTCACGTGGTAACATTTAAAAAAGTGGGCAGAGATCAAACAGAAATTGTCGTCGTGGAGCATGGATATCAATCGGCCGACATTGTGCAGATGTCAAAAATAGGAATGGAGCAATGCCTCGACAAGATGGCTGACGCTTTGAAAAACAAGTGATTCTCATTTACCTCATAAACCGCTATTTATCGGATACCTTGTCCGTTGAATAGCGGTTACACTTGCAGCTTAAATTAGTCAAAAAGGAGTATTGACATCACATCTTAAAATCAATACTTTAAAACAAAAACTTTTCCTGCGAACTCAGAGCAATACAGGCTATTGCAAGCACGCCGGGATGGAAACCATTGTGCCTTAAGATCATGTCAGCATAATAACGTTCTTTCTAAAACTTCAAACTAAAAACCCTTATGAGAAAAATTAAATTTGCTTTAGCTGCTCTGGCTTTAGTGGCACTTTGCCACGTCACCGTGGCGCAGAAAAACTCCTGTACATATTTCACAGTTCAGGGGCTTACAACCGATGCATGCGCTGGCGACTACCGAACTTTTCAGGTGATCACCGACATTTGTACCGAGAGCATGAGTGTTGTGGCGTCATCGAGCAATTCGAACGATGTCGCCGGTGTGATCAATTATTCCATCGACCCGGTGAATCGGAAAACAACCTGGAATATCGGTCTGTCGGTGGCCGAATACACAGGGACACCTCACACCGTAAAAACGTTTTTAAGGACCATCACGCTGACTTTTACATACGAGTGCTGTGATGTTATATATACACAAACCCGTACCATTAACGCATACGAATGTCCGCTTCGTTAATGCATATTAGAAATTAAACTATTATCGGTAGGATGTTGTTATGCTGACTTCTTTCCCAACATGTAGCGGTAATCATAATTCTGTTAAATTGGGGTTCTGATATTTCGTTCCTATTTCAATATGAGATCGCTCGTCTTTGCTGCATTGATTCTTTCCTTACTTGGTTGCCGCGACAATCAAAAAGAAAACGCCATCGACTCGTCCCAACACCAACGAGAAGCAACCAATAAGGATCCTGCCCACGAAGCGGATGGTATAACAGAACCTTCTACGTCTTGCCCCGACAGTGCCATTACTTATGAGGTTTTTAATCAATACTCAGCTTCAGATTTCAAACCTGAACGTGAAATCCTGACGGATTTTAAGATCGATAACACCGAACTCATCCGGCAACTGGAAGCGTCTATCCAAACACATGAAGAAAACTGGATGTTTGATGTGTATGAATTGTTCGAACGCCAAAAAGACAGCGTAAAAGTGCTCGTATTAAAAGGGAAGGCGGCACGCGTAAAAGGAGAATCGCCCTATACGCTTGAGTTTTACCTTTATCAGGGCGACACCCTCTTCGGAGACTCCACGAGTCCTGAGTATTACTATTTCAACGATCGCGATACCCTTAAACTCGTCGAGCAGTATTCATATGATCCTGTGGAGGGCTGCAGCTTCAGCAAGGTCAGCAAGTTTTTCAGGCGCAACGAGTTGGAGCTCGAGCGGGAGTACCACTTCTTCGAAAACTGCTGGCGGGAAAGCGACCGGGACTCAATGATTGCATCCTTCAGGGAAAACTACAATTTTTTTCTTGCTAATTCCGTTCACAAATTTAACAGGGAACTTAAATTCTATCATTGTAAAAATTCCGACGACCCTTTGTACATCGTTACAAAAACCCACAACAGTGAATTAGTTTCGAAGTCGCCGGGAGAAAAAATCGATTTTGCAAAGTACCGATAAGCATGGGCAACTTTACTTGCGCGGTTTTCTTGGGGCAATTTGTTATTTTTAATTTTGGCCGTCGAGAATAAAGGAAATTCAATGCGCACAATGTTTTATTATTTGCCCCTTTTCTTGCTGGCTCAGGCATGCCTTACCGGGGAGGAATACACTCCGCCTCCCGTAGCCTACCAGACCTGTTATCTGTTAAAATCAACAACAAGTAATTCCGCCAACAACGACATGGAAGAAAAAACATACGTTCTCAATGCTGAAGGCAAGATCGTATCGGTAACCACAACACAAACTGGTTCCTCTCCGGCTAGCTTCACAGAAAACTATACTTACAACGGAAGCAACAGACTCTCGAAAATAGAGGGTCCGGATTACCATTCGACCTACGAATACAACACTGCCAACCAGGTATCGCAGATAAAGTATTATGTCGACGATGTACTGACCACTCAAACGGACATTCTGTACAATTCATCCGGACAGCTCACCAAAAAAACTTACTTCGAAAATGTTTCCGGTAAAATGACCTACACTGGATATCGGAATTATGCTTACGCCGACTTTTCTTCAAGAAATACCACAAAAGAATCCTACTACGACGTCTCCGACGTACTGCATTTCACGATTGACTATCAATATGACGACCAGTCGTTGCCCGCTGCCGATATCGGCGTTGACTTGGCTTTGACACAACCGCCATCGGTAAATAACGTTGCCAAGTCAACTTACACTCAGATAACCGGTTCGCCGGGCACCACGGTGACTACGTCAACGTTCACATACAATGAAGCCAGTTATCCTAGCAAAGTTGTGAATCAGTCGTCAATCACCAACACCATTGATTATGTCTATACTTGCAAATAGAAACAATAACATGGATATGATTGGGTAAGTTAAATTCGATCGAACTTTGCCGTTTACACAAAGCACTTTATCCAGTAACTAAACCTCACGCATGGCTTTACGAGACAAACTTCCCGTAAGTTATTTACTGTTCACTAATGTTGGTAGGATCGACAGGCTTACTTATTGGACAATTTCCGTTTTCATCTGGTCGAGTTTTTATGTACTCTTTAACTTTCTCAAATACTTTTCCTACACAGCAACTTGGGTGATCTATCCACTGCTCTTCTGGGCGCTGATCGCCACCGCCATCAAGAGGCTTCATGACAACAACCTGTCAGGATTTTGGCTTGGATTAATACTTGTTCCGGTTATCGGTCCCTTGTTATTGATCTTCCTGTTAGGCTTCAAACGCGGAAGCCATACTGCCAATCGCTTTGGTATTGTTCCTGGACTTGCACCAGATTATTTTAAACATGTATTAAAGAATTGTAAACGACGTTACCCAACTCAATCCGGTGTTGGTCTCCAAAGTCGAGGTACCCGAAACCATAGAACATCTGCAAGACCTTGTAAAAAAAGCAGACAAACCCATCTCGATCGGAGGAGGCAGGTTCAGCATGGGGGGACAAACCGCGAGTCCACATAGCATCCACGTGGACATGAGAAGATTGAACAAAATACTAGCCTTCTCAGCCGAAAACAAGATCATTAAAGTGCAAGCCGGAACCCGATGGTGCGATATTCAGCTACACATCGACAGCTACAATCTTAGCATTAAGATCATGCAGACCTACGCCAACTTTACAGTGGGTGGCGCACTCAGTGTAAATTGCCATGGCCGCTACATCGGACTTGGACCGATTATTCTTTCCGTCAGATCATTAGATGTAATGCTGGCCAGTGGAGAGGTGGTACATACCTCTCCCTCTGAAAACAATGAATTGTTCTTTTCGTGCGTCGGCTGCTACAACGCTATTGCGATTATTGTGAACGTAGAACTGGAACTGGAAGACAATGTCGCCGTGCAACGCAGCCATCGAAAAATGAAACTGGGGCAATACAAAAAATACTTTTTTGAAAATATCCGTAACAACCAGCAAGTAGTTTTCCATAATGGCGACATCTATCCTCCCCGCTACAAAAATGTAAGGGCCGTGAGTTGGCGCCGAACCGATAAAAAGCCCACAGAAAAAACACGTTTAATGCCACTGGCCGCTGCCTATCCGATAGAACGTTATTTCATTGGAGCTTTCAGCAAGAACGGGTTTGGTAAATGGAGAAGAGAATTTATCATCGATCCGTTAGTGTTTGCTTTTAAAAAAATCCATTGGCGAAATTACGAGGCCGGATACGACGTACTGGAACTGGAGCCTGAGTCACGAAAACGAAGCACATATGTTTTACAGGAATATTTTGTCAACGTAGAGAAATTCGACGCCTTTGCTGCACTGATGGCTGAAATTTTCATCAGGCATAAGGTGAACGTAATCAATGTCTCCATTCGTCACGCCCGGGCCGACAGTGGTTCGCTGTTGGCTTGGGCCAAAGATGAAGTATTCGCTTTTGTGGTCTGGTACAAACAGTATACCAGCGACACTGAAAAAAACAAGGTCGGCGTCTGGACCCGGGAATTGATTGACGCCGCGCTTTCGCTGGGTGGATCTTATTATCTTCCCTATCAGGCTCACGCCACAGCCGAACAATTTCATCTGGCGTACCCAAAAGCCCGCCAATTGTTCGAGTTAAAAAACAAATATGATCCGCACCTAAAGTTCAAAAACATCATTTGGGATACCTATTACAAAACCAACTAGACCATGAACTCAGAATTTAAGGCTGTATTCTCAAATACAAGACAGAGCGATGATTTCTATCGGTTCCTCCAGGTCATATTCCACTTATATCCGGAAGATAAATTCCATTATCTGATCGCCACCACAGCGAAGGAAAAGAATACCGATGAAGAGATCTATAACACCGTGCAACAACGTTTACCAACGATCAAACCATTCCTTTCTGAATTGACCCTGGCCCTGCCAGCGCTCAAAAAACAAAAGAAAGAAATGGCCAGGCAAGTGCTGACATTACTCGGCGACAAGACAATGATCAACGGCTACCTGGAAATAGGATCTACCGGGAGATACATCAGTGAACTGCGAAAACACATCAAACTCTCGGGAAAAGTTTTTCTTACCAACGACATCGCGCCGAACAATTCACTGGCAGATATTTTCGAACGGGCTCAACTGGGCAAGATCGGTTATTTTATTCCCCTCAATAATTATCAGCCCATTTCTTCGACGGCTATTCCGGATGAAAGCATCGATCTTGTTACGTGTCATATCGGGCTTCACCATTGTCCACATGAATTGTTGGATGGCTACATCAAATCAATTCACCGGATCCTTCGGAGGGGCGGACTGTTTATTATGCGCGACCACGACGTAAAGACCCCCGAGATGGCCACCTTTGTTTCGCTGGTGCACACCGTTTTTAATTTGGGTCTGAACGTCAATTGGGAAACCGATCACGGTGAATTCAAATCATTCAAGTCTATTGACGAATGGATCAAGGTGATTTCGGCCTATGGTTTTAAAGACTCCGGCAAGAGAATATTACAAGATAAAGATCCGTCTGACAATACATTGATATCATTCACAAGACTGTAAGCATGAAAAGATTATACATTCTTACGCTTTGTTCGGTTGCATTGGCATCACTAGTCTTCTTTTTCAAAAAAGAAAGCCCAACTACGATAAAAGCCGGAGATGGACTTGTGATACCGAAGGCTTGGTTGACGAACGCGGCCAATAGTGTCACCCCAAAGAAAGATATACGCCCGGCCGACCAAACTTTTTTAACCTACCCTGAATGGTACCTGGTGTTTAGCCCGGACGAACAGGCTAACTACTTTAAACACCGAACGGCGTCGACGTTTCCTTTCATGAGCCATACGGCGCAGATTTGGGAAAGTTACGCGATTGTGAACGACCAGATCAAAGACAATTTTCCTCCAAACGGCGGCTATCAACTGATGATCTGGGTCATCGGCACCAGCGCCTCGGTAGAATATTCCATTAAGGCATGGTATGAGACTGTAGCCGGAAGAGTGACTGACACGCATGAACCTCTCACGGAAGAAGACCAATTCAACGCCAGGTTCACGCAAGCGTACGTCGACTTTATCAAGGACAGGCCATGGTACGAATTTGATTTCAAAGGCCAGCTAAAATTCCTCTGGTCTACCACGCCATTCTTTGGAGATCACTGGCTGAGAAAAATAGAAAGAAAATACATTCTCACTTCCGAACTCGTTGTCAAATATGTTTACGGAAAACTGATCGGCCTCGGAACGGATCAAGTTTATGAAGAAGCACTGCCGACCACCGCCGTGCTGCTCGACAATGATAGTCTTGTAAACCTTCCGCGATACGATAAGTTCAACGAAGCCGCGACAGAGCTGGCCAAAAGCGGAAGGAGCTTTAAAGAAATTGCAGGAAACAGTTCTGCCATCTTAATCACCATACTGGTTCCCGCAGATCATGATATAACTTTCGAAAATACGCAAATTATATTCACGCAACCCATTTCCTCCGATCGACGCACCAAACGGATAGCATTAACCACACCTGTTCCCTCGCTAAGCAAGCTACTTCTCGAGTTCGATGCCCGACACACAGTGGTAGAACATATATTTGATTTCTAACTGGCTGCATGTTCAGTTTTATCTTGAGTAATGTTCACTAATGAACATTACTCATCTGTTTCCACTAAAAAAAGATGGCCCAGGCAAGAATCGCCGCTTTGGCACAGTGTTGGATAATCCCGCACACATCCGGTTTAACCTCACACTATGGCCATAAAAATCACCTCTCTCCTCGCTTATCTTTTGTTGTTGCAGATCATCACTGGAAAGTCACAAGAAGTTTCTGTTGCATCTGAAAAAATTGCAGTCGGATCGTTTAACGGCGTTGTCTCCGTTGGCGGTGGTCTGATAGAAATTAAGTATGCTCCTACTTACGGCGTGACCGTCGAGGGCTGCCGGGAGTGCGTGCATATATCCAATACATTTAAACTGCTAAAAGTGGATTTTAAAGATGATGAGGAAGGCAACCGCGTCGTAAAAGTTTATGTCAACACACCGGCGCTCGATGAGATCAAACTGACCGGAGGAGGAGAGATCGTTGTTCATAAAGGCCTTATCGCAAAGGAAAAATTCACCTGTACCATCAAGAGCGGTGGAAAGGTCGACTTATCGAAGCTGGACGTGACGTCTTTCTACGCTTCGATCAAAGATGGTGGCACCCTTACACTTTACGCGAAGAAATTCTTACAGGGAAATATCACAAACGGCGGATCGATTGAATATCTCGGCGATCCAACTGTCGTGTCAGACATCAACGGTGGCGGCACCATTAAACAGAAATAGCAAGTGCCGAATCCAAAACCAAGCCGTAAATATCAACTCTTGAATAGACTGGGAGAAAAAAAATCATCATCCGGGGCGATCGGATGTTCAAGTGGGTGATTGTTTAGGATGACAATTTACCTGCCGGGCCCTGACGTAATAATTTATCAGATTGCATTATTTTGATTTCCTATTTTAGGAACGATGTTGCGTTGTCTATCTTACATCGATTCTGAAATAGGAAAATTAAGATTAAAACCTACAAATTGGTCGACTCCCGGAGCGTCTTTAGAATTAGTCTGTGGGTGATTTCACTAACAGTTATTGGTGTTTACTTTTTTGGGCTTGGCGATCACCACACGTTTTTCCAAAACTCTGTTATTTCCACAACGATACTCTCGATTGCCTTTTTTCTTTTCATCACAACAGGTCTTTACCGGGGGATAAGACTTAAACACGAGGCAAAGCGCGTAGCAAAGGGCAATAACGCTCAGGTACCCGATGGGTTCGACCTACTACACCATGTTAACATCGGAGACAGCCCTGATCTTGACCTGGGAGACGGCATCGTGGGAATCATCGTTGGAATTTTCGTTTGGATCTTGTTTGCCGTATTACTATCCATACTATTATGGATATTTAGCAACTTGGTAGCGGCCATGATAGTTCTGTTTAGTGGTATGTTGTATTGGATCTTCTTCCGAGCATTAAGATTGGTGTTCAAAAATTCGAACAAGACCAAAGGTAATTTGATTGAAAGTATTAAATACGGTTTGGTCTACACCTTACTCTACAACTCCTGGATCTACGGCATATTTATCCTGACCGCATATCTTAAGAAGTCATAGGTATCCCGATGTGTTTCGTCAACATTGGCAACCTAAAAAATATTCTCATTGACCAACCTGCTTTCGCGCTCGCGCAGCACCCAAACCTTCGGCCAAGAACAGGCCAACAAGGAGCAACTTAAATCAGATTAATCACTATTTTGCAACCTTTTATAAGCCAAAGCATGAAAAAAATCAATTTCTCTGCGCACATCCTCCCCCATGTCATCGCCGTTGCCGTATTCCTTGTGGTTACCGTGTTCTTCTTTAACCCCGTTTTTTTTGACAATAAGACGCTCGAACAACACGATATTCAACAATTCCTTGGATCGTCTAAATCCATTGCTGACTACCGGAAAGAAACGGGCAATGAGGCACTGTGGACCAATGCTATGTTTGGTGGCATGCCGGCTTACCTTATCAGTGTAGAATGGAGCAATCAGCCAGTCGGCTATCTGAAGAGAGTGCTTTCGCTTTCACTTATCCACCCGATTTGTAATATCTACCTTGCTTTCCTTTGTTATTATATCATGCTATTGGCATTTGGGGTTAGACCCTATCTGGCCATCGCCGGTGCCATCGCCTTCGGGTTATCTTCTTACATGATCGTTGGCCTTGGTGCAGGCCATAATGGACGTATAGGCGCCATCGCTTTTATGCCTTTGGTGATTGCCGGCATTCACCTGGCGTTCTCCGGAAAAAAGATTCTGGGCTTCGGCGTCACTACGGCAGGGCTTGCTCTTCACTTGCGCGAGAACCACTTGCAAATCACTTACTACATGGTGCTCATAGTAGCGGTTTACGGCTTGGTCCGTTTGGTGGAAGCCGTACGCGAAAAAAGAATGGTCGATTTTGGCAAAACGGTAGGCCTCTTAATCCCCGCGGTGCTGATTGCCGTAGGTACGTATTTCGGACAGTTCTGGGCTATCACCGAATATACACGTTATTCTATTCGCGGCGCGTCTGAGCTGTCGCAACCAGGCGTTGCCGGCACACAGGGTGCAGATGGATTGAGCAAAGACTATGCTTTTGCCTATAAATATGGAATCGGCGAACCGATAACATTGCTCGTGCCTGAGTTTTATGGTGGCAGCAGCGGTAAACTATTCGTGCAGGACAAAAAAAGTAAAAGCTATCAGGCATTGGTTAATTCCAGCGACAACCAAACTGCCAATCAACTGGCGGGATATACATCCGCCTATTGGGGCCCGCAGTCGTTCACCGGAGCGCCATATTACGCCGGCGCCATTGTGGTCTTTCTTTTCGTGGTCGGAATATTATTTGCCAACAGAAGATACGTGTGGTGGCTGGTGCCGCTCAGTGTGTTAAGCCTTATGCTGAGCTGGGGCGATAGTTTTGCTTCCTTCAACTATTTCATGTTCGATTATTTCCCTGGTTACAACAAGTTCAGATCGGTAAACTTCGCCCTCGTCATCATTTTGTTTGCAATGCCCCTTCTGGGATTATTAGGCGTGGAAAAATTATGGCTGAATGGTGTCGACAAGGCAGCGAAGAAAAAGTTGTTGCTCGCATTCGGTGTAACCGGCGGACTCTGTTTCATTTTTGTCGTCTTTGCAGGAATGTTCGGTTTCACCAAAGAGGTCGAAGCACAACTCCCCGGCTGGTTTGTAGACGCGCTGATCGACGACCGGAAGAGCCTGCTCCGAGGCGACGCGTTCCGCTCGCTCGCCTTCATCCTTGCTATTTTTATCGTACTATACTTTGATGTCCAAAAGAAAGTATCGCCACTGGGCTTCTATGCGCTCCTTACCTTCTTCATCACTATAGACTTGGCCATTGTGGATAAACGCTACTTCACACAAGACAATTTTAAACGTAAGCGTGAAAACACTTTCTTTGCCACCACCGAAGCCGATCAGGAGATCCTTAAAGATAAGTCAAGCTATCGTGTATACAATCTCCAGGAGGCCTTTAGCACCGAAGCGCGAACGTCGTATTATTTCCAGGCAGTTGGCGGATATCACGGCGCAAAAATCAGAAGATACCAGGATTTTTACGACTCCTGCCTTTTCCGGCAGACGCAACAATTGTATACCGACGCTCAGCAGGGAAAGTTGAATATGCCAGCATATTCCGGCATCAATATGTTGAATGTAAAATACCTGGTGTATGGTCCACAACGAAACAACATCATCACCAATCCGGCTGCCAACGGAAATGCGTGGTTCGTGCAGAGCATTACAAAAGTGAACTCGCCGACCGAAGAACTTCGGCACACCTGTTCTTCTAATACAAAAAACATGGCCGTGGTCGACGCTTCAAAATTTGAAGTTCCTGATATTGGCTACGACAGCGCGGGAACCATTACACTGACAGAACAGAAACCAAATTATCTAAAGTATCAATCTTCTTCGAAGTCAAACAGCTTGGCAGTATTCTCAGAGATCTATTACGCTGAAGGATGGAAAGCGCTGATCGACGGACAGGAAGCGCCAATACTCCGTGCCGACTATATCTTGCGCGCACTTGTCATTCCGGCCGGCGACCACTCCATTGAGTTCAAGTTCGAGCCCGACGCATACCACGTCGGTAACAAAATAACCATGGCATCTTCCTGGCTGATGCTTTTGTTGCTACTGGGTAGCGTAGGCTGGAGTTTGAGGAAAGAAAAATCTGAATCATAAACTTGATCAAACCGACACCGCAGTTAGAGCTAGGGGAAAGGTCACGGTAAACCGGGTGTAGGAATTCGGAATAGACTCCATCGCAATGTTTCCATGGTGAAGCTTGACGATGCGGCTTGCAAGCGGAAGTCCGATACCATATCCTTTTACATTTTGAGCATGCTTTCCGCGGAAAAACGGCGCAAATACTTTTTCCTTGTCTTTATTGTCGATGCCCTTCCCGCTGTTGGTAAAATCCATCCTTAAATTCCTTCCATCTGCAACGATGAGCGTAATGATCACTTGGTTGTCATCTGAGTATTTGCATGCATTGTCGATCAGATTCGAAAAAACGATCTTCACAAGATGGGGGTCTCCTTCAATGGCGAGGCCCTCATCATTTAAGCTCAGATCAAAGTCAATGACGATATTATAGTCGGGGTAAATTTTCTCCAGATCTTGCTTCGCATCCCACAAGATCTCGTCCACTCGTATCACCGAAAAACGCTTGTCCGGTAATCTTGCACTGGTCTGTGCGAGCAGTAACAACTGAGTTGAAAGTTTGCTTAGGCTTTTTGTATTTTCCAGAACAGAACTAAACACCTCGAAAACAGGATCGTCTTTACTCGTTTTGAGTAAAGCAGCCTCTATCTCAGCCGAAATCACCGCGATCGGTGTGCGCAGTTCGTGAGAAGCATTGGAAATAAAATTTTTCTGCGCCGCAAATGACTCTTCAAGCCTTTCCAACATGTGGTTGAAGGTCTGCGATAACTTATCGATCTCGTCACTTTTGCTTCCCTCATCCAATCGCTGATCGAGATTCGCCTCTGTAATATTGTCAACCTGGTGAATAATCCGTGAAATAGGGCTCAAAAAACGGCCCGCATAGAACCAACCGGAGATCGATACGAATATCAAGCTTATCGCAAGGACGGTGAACAGAATCTTGCGCAGATTATGAAGTGCGTCGTATCCAAAAACGTCGTACGCTTCAGCTACAACAATATATCGGTCTTGATGCGATGAAAAAACAAATCCAATCGCCTCATATTTCCCCCGTGTGAATCTCAGTTCCTTTTTCGATCGAATCTCACGAAGCAAAATGGTATCTAGCGAAAACCTAAGCCGATCCTCTGAACTATATAACAGTTGAAAGTTATCGTCAAATAGCACTACAAACTGTTCTGGCAAATTTGCTGGATTTCCGGTATCGATCTTTCTCAGCAAATCCGCGCCCACTCCTTCTATCCGCGTTAAGAGATTGGCTGTATTGATCGCGCGATTCTTCAGCCGTCGGTAAAAGTCATTTTCACGATAGTCTGCAAAGAAATAGTATATCGATACTGCAACCATCGACAGAATGACAATCACCACGGCAAAAAAAACGAGCGTTAATTTTGTGCGGATCTTCATACCTCTTTTTGCAAGATGTAGCCTAACCCTTTCCGGGTATGCAATAACTTGTTATCGAAGTCTTTATCGATTTTCTTTCGAAGAATGTTTAAATAAACTTCAACCACATTGGTTCCGGTGTCGAATCGTATGTCCCATATCTTTGAAGCCAGTTCTGACCTCGAAATCACGCGACCTTTGTTGTGAATAAAATATTCGAGCAACTGAAATTCCTTAGCTGTGAGACTAATCTCTTTTCCCTCTCGGATTGCTACCTTTTTATTAATATCCAGTTTTAAATCCTCATATTGAAGGAGTGTATTTTGCGCCATCATCGAAGTGCCAGACCTGCGCACCAACGCACGCATTCGAGCAATAAGTTCCGCAAATTCGAAGGGTTTGAGCAGATAGTCATCAGCTCCTGATTCCAAGCCCGTTACTTTATCTTCCGTGGTGCCCAAGGCCGTGAGCATCAATATGGGTGTGCTCGGCTTATTTTGTTTTATGATCTTGCAAAGCTCAAGGCCGTTTATTCCTGGAATGATAATGTCGAGGATAATAATGTCGTAGTTTTTTCGAAGGGCCAATTTTTCGCCAATTTGGCCATCGTAAGCAACGTCCACTTCGTATGAATTTTCTTCCAGCACATGCTTGATTAATGTGCATAGCTTCTGTTCGTCTTCAACAATTAGAACTTTCATGGTTCAATAATTTATGATCATTTCTCAAGTAAATAAACATTTATCTATACTATTAGCGCGACTGTGCTAAATTCTCATCTTTAGGATATTTTAATACTGTTTTAATTGCCATTTAAACTCCACTAATATCATTGTACCTACCTTTGTAATCATAAGCTAATCCGGGGGGTAAGACAAGTTCCGGTAGGCTTTGATTAAAGCGAACCCATCTGTGTTAAGCCGATGGGTTTCTTTTTTAAAGAGAAGACAAGCCCGTCGAAGTTACAGGGCATGGCTTCCCGTAAAATTGAACTGATTTCCTTTAAACCTGAACGACTGAGATGAGTGTTTCGATAACCATTTTTAAGAGCGAGTTAGTTGGAAAATCAAAACTTGAACATCAGATCCTGCAGCTCTGCAAAGCTGTTCAGGCACTTGAAGACACCTATGTCTATACACCCATGTCAGGCAAGGTTGTTGAATTCCTACACCTGCTTCGCGACAACAAAATAATGTATTCAAGTCATTTTGAAACACCGGAAAATATGTCCTGATTCCAAGCCTCTAAAAAATTCTTTTTTTGAAGGAAGCGACTCTTACGGTTTTGACGTCTTGTTGTTGATGGCCTCCAATCTCTTTAGCAATGGCGGATGAGAGTAATGAAAAAAGACATACAGCGGATGCGGATACAAATTGCTCAAGGTGTCGACCGAAAGTTTTTTGAGTGCATGCGCTAAAGCCGGTCCGCTGTAAGTTTCACGGGCGTATGCATCGGCTTCATATTCGTTCTTCCGGCTATATATGCTCATCAGTAATCCGGTTGAGCCCGCAATGGGTGTAAATAAGATGGCGAAGGCGATCAAATTCAAATGGATCGATAATTGCTCGCCCCCAAGCGCCACAGACAAATTTTTGTTGTTGACCATCAGCGACAGCACAAACAACATAAAGAATACCTGTACGATAGCGAGTACAAAATTCCAAATGATGTGCTTCTTTTTGAAATGCCCAACCTCGTGGGCCAGCACCGCCACCAGCTCTTCTATGGAATGGTTCTCAATGAGCGTATCATAAAGCACGATCTTTTTCTTCTTGCCGATCCCGGAAAAAAATGCATTGGCTTTGCTCGAACGCTTCGATCCGTCGATCACAAAAATATTATCTAACGGAAAATTTACTTTGCGGGCAAAGTCCTCAATCGCCGACTTCAAATCTCCCTGCGGCAACGGTGTAAGCTTATTGAAAAGCGGCATGATCCATGAAGTATAGAACATATTTACAAAAAAGATAAAAACAGCGGCAATCATACCAAACCACACCCAGAAAGACGTACCCAGCGCGCCGATAAGGTAAATAAGCAGTGCCAGCAAAATTCCACCGACAATTCCGCCCAGTGCGTAACCTTTAAGCTTATCTGCAATAAAAGTTTTTAATGTCGTTTTATTAAATCCATATTTTTCTTCTATCACAAATGTGGCATAAAGCTGGAATGGAATTGTGAGCAAGTCGGAGACCAGTATTAACACACCAAAAAAAACGAGGGCCAGAAATATGTCGTGGTCAATAAAAAGTCTCAGCCATCCGTCGAACCAGCCGAACCCGCCCGTGATCAGCATACCCATCGACGCGAGGAAACTCAGCGCTGAGGTCAAAAAAGAAAAATTAGTCAACTCATGGTGATATCGTAATGACTTCAGGTATTTCGTGCGATCATAAAATACGGCGACTTCGTCGGGTATTTCCAGCCGTTGCGCTCGAACGTTGATGTAATCCAGTAATTGATCAAAAATATAACTGAGCGTGGAGATGGCCAGAATGATGTAAAGAATAACGTTCGGTTCCATATTAACTCAATTCTACAAAGAAAAAGCGTAATTCGTTCACTCCGAATCAATGTTTGAAGACGAGTAGAGCTACTCTAACGTTTAAAAAGTTTATTACCCAGGATCTGATTCACCACATCATCCTTTAGATTCCGGCTAATGGGAATTCTGGCGTTGCCCATGAGGATCTCATTGCCTTCAATGGCCTTGATCTGTGTAACGGAAATGATGTAAGACTTGTGAACCTTGACGAACCTGTCTTTAGGAAGTTGATTTTCAAGGCTTGTCATAGTCAGGTAAGTGATTAGCTTCCGGTCGGAAGTATGAATAACCGAATAATTCTGCAAGGCTTCAATATATGTCACATCCCGGTAAAGCACTTTTTCAAATTTACTATCGCATTTCACGAAGAAGTAATCAACTGGCAGTTCCCGGCTTGTATTCTTCAATGAAAAGATCTCAAAGGCTTTTTGTGTCGCCTTCAGAAAACGTTCGAATGTAATGGGCTTCATGAGATAATCAATAACATCAAGGGAGTAGCCCTCCAGGGCATATTCCGAATAAGCGGTGGTAAAAATGATCAGGGGCGGATTCTTCAGCATTTTTATAAAATCGATGCCCGACACTTTGGGCATATGAATATCCAGAAATATAAGATCGACGGCGTGTTGGCCGAGATACATCGACGCCTTGACTGGGTTTTCGCATTGACCCACGAGATTCAAAAAATCAATCTCACGCACGTACTCCTCCAATCCCTTACGGGCCACCGGTTCATCATCGACTATCAGGCAATTCATTTTCATAACTAAACAATTTTCAGTCGGAGGTCTACCTCAAAACTCTGCGCATTTTCGCGAATGAAAAGTTCATGCCTTCCGTTGTACAACAATTCCAGCCTGCGTTGAACATTCCTTAGGCCAATACCCTTGGCGGCATCTGCGCGATAATTGGAATCGCGCGTATTAAAAACATTCAGCTCAAACACATTGTCTTTCCTGGAAAGACTGATCCTGATCTCGTTCCGCTCCTGGTGATGGGATACATGTTTGAATGCGTTTTCGACAAACGTGATCAACAACAGCGGCGCTATGGAAAAACCCTTAAGATCGTCGTCATGTAAAAAGGAAATATGATAATTCTCGTCTTTACGGATACGCTGAAGGTCGACATAGTTTTTAAGGTATGCGACCTCTTTCTCCACGAGAATTTCTTTACCATTGCATTCGTACAACTGATACCGCAGCATTTCGGAGAAAGCCGACAAGGTCTCACGCGCCGTAGTATTTTTCTTGTCGATCTGGAAATAAATCGTATTAATGGAATTGAAAAGAAAATGAGGGTTGATCTGCGATTTAAGGTACTCCAGTTCCGTATTGAGTTTTTCAATTTCGATCTTGCGGATCATTTCCCGTTGAGCATACCATTCGCGACTCAGTTGCAACGCTACACTGAAAGCCATATAAAAGACAGCAATAGAAAAGTTGTATAACGTGTTATAAAAGAAGTAGCGGCGAGCCACGTCCCCGATCACATATCCATACAAATAAACATCGTGCGTGTTTTTTGCTGCCACATAAAAAATAAATAGCAGCACGAGCGAACCGAGATACGCGGGCCATCTTTTTTGCTGACCAAACCTTGGAATAAGCACGAATAAATTGGCATAGATCACCAACGCGAGCAGTCCATTGCGAACAATGATCTCCGAGAGAAACTGACCTATGCCGGCTTTGGGTATCAGTTGCACACGCGTGAACATATGGAAGAACACCGTGGCAGCCCAAAAGATAACGTGATCAATTTTATATTTCCAGAACCGCTCCATAGTTGAAAATTACCGCTTTTAGCAATGTGGCACCAGCACTAAAACTGCTTTTCGTCAAGTAATTCGATCCGGATATCACATAATCTTGAGGATATCCTGATCTCCGAGGAATTTCAACGTATCAATCAAACAGGTCTGTGACAATTTGTAATGAAGAAGAACATAAAAACCGTGCGAATAGCTTTTCTTTCTCTGCTGGCTTGGATAACGGGCCTGGCATTCGTACTCACCGCGATTGATCTTGGCTACGAAAACCCCAGCATTCAGGACGTAGCCGGTTTCGGAAGCATCTTGCTCGCGGGCTGTCTTGTTGCAATCCCGCTCTATATTCTCGCCATCGTCGCGTGATTTT
>JBMOKS010000300.1:0-2148 GCA_049324355.1 Bacteroidota bacterium | reverse complement strand
TCTCTGACCTTTTTCAGACTGTTGTTCAGCGTGCTCAGGTCTATCCTGTTTTCAAAAATTTTTTCTTCCATGATCGTATGTGTTTCGTGGGGTCGAATCGTGCTTATCTGATTTTCAAATTGAACTTTTCTATTTTGTAATTCAGGTCGAGCAGCTGGTCTGCCGAAATAAAGCGCGACGCCTGAATGAGCCTGATCGTTTTAAAAAGATCCTGAACCTCCTCCTCAGGATGACCGGATTTTTTCGCCAAGGTTTGGGCAAAGGCTGCATTGATTTGATGCGTGCTCAACAAAAATTTAGAACGCACCTGCTCCAGCAGGAAATTGACCTTTTTCTCGGCGATATCGCGGTGATCGCTATTTTGATAGTACAAGTTGCCTATAGTGCGCACAAACTCCAGCGTAGTGTTGGCCAGCGGCTTGATAACCGGTATGATCCGTTGTTTACGCTTGGCTTCAAAGAACATAAACAATAACAGCGATAGCATAGTAATGGTATAGGCCCATCGCAACGCTTCGTTCGACAGCACAAACCGGAGAAAGCTTCGGGGTTCCATTCTCCCCAGGTGATAAAATTCTGTCCACTCAACATCGCGCAAAGCAAGGTAAGAGAGCGCCGCCTCCGCATAATGATGGCTCTGGTCTTTTAAAAGATATATGTTGGTAAAAATCAGCGGCGTGGAGCTGACGATAAAATTGCCTTTACCCCATTTGATCTTGATCAGCACGGGCAATTTCAGATCGTTCTCAGCGATAATGGTGGTACGCGTGGTATCGTATTCGTCGAAATAATTGTGAGTGTTCTTCCGGGGGAACGTATACTCATGCTTGTCCAGGTAGGGATTAACAAACGCAATGGCGGCGGTGTCGTCTTGCAAAATATTGGGGTGATCGTCGGTGTTAAAAAAATAGTCGCTGGTAGAAAGTCCAAGCGTATCGGCAAACGTATCGTAGAAGTATTGCGCTGCAATAAATGCATCTCCGCCCTGTTCCACGTTGCGAAGCAGCGCTTTCACATCTTCACGACCGGGCCTGAAAGTTGTAGACAGGCTGATAAAATTCGACGGCGATTTCAGCGTATCGTACAATTCATAAAGGGTATAATACGTTTGATTGATCTTCTTCCCCCTAAAAATATCGGGAAGCGATTCGCTTAGGGCATACGCGCCGAAGGGATTTTTATCTTCGCGATGATAAGTAACCGACCAATCGATCTCAGGCGGGGAATACAATTTCAAGGCTACGTAGACCAAAAATGCCACGGCCAGATATAGACCATATCGCCAATCCTTTTTCAATTACAGCTTCGTTTTCCAGTCTGTATATTTTTCTTTCACACGAGCAAGCATTTCATCGCTCACGGCAAAGTTGCCGTACCATGCGTATTGAAAATAAAACCCCAGTTCGTTAAATCCTTTTTTCAGCTCGGCGACCTGCAGCTCATTTTGGTAATCGACGTTGGTTTTGCCAGGCTCCCAGTGAATAAGTTGTTTGTCAGAAAGAAGTTTCAGGCTGTGCAGAAAGAAAAGCCGAATAACCAGGCGATAATCTTTTTTCGATAGCGCTTCACTAATCAATTTTTCGAAATTCATTTCGTGGATATTCTCGTCAAGAACGGTATAATCTGCGGCACCGGTATTTTTTCCAGCAAACAGGTTGAAGGCATCGATCTTCATCACTCTCATGATCACATAGGTAAGAATGACCACGGCGATCACATAGATCGCAAATCTTCCCCAGTCGGTTGAAGCAGTTTCCGAGAATAGCGCGTTGATCAGCTGAGCCAGCCAACGCCACATCCGTTCCCATAAACTAATGGTGGCACGATCGGCGGAATAGTTCAATTCGCGGTCGCTTTTGAGATCTTGAATGACCTTGTCGTCGAAATGTCTGACATCTATTATGGTGACATCGGTTTGAGCGGTGCTGTCTGCCGGTTCCAACGCAAATGCAGTTGATACGAGCAGCAGGAGACAACTTAAGAGGAGAAAAGATCTTTTAATAGTCACTGTGTTCATCTGGCTCAGGAGGCAAGGCGGTGCCCATGTTTTCAATCTTCATCAATAGCCCTTTGGCCTGCTTCAACTCTACAAGATTAAAATACTGAAATGCCAGGGCAACCAGCGGCAATGAATACAATAATATACCA
>JBMOKS010000299.1:0-2151 GCA_049324355.1 Bacteroidota bacterium | reverse complement strand
GGAATGCCGTGGATTATGGATCCGGGAACACACCGAGCGCATATAATGATCAATCCTGCTCCGAATAATTAATTAGTTCATTAGCCCCGTTCTACTATGTCGACCTTTCAGAAATATGGGGCTTCTTCTTCGACTTAGGCGGCCACGAGCCGGCTGGCCCGGGCTACGAAAAAAAACTCGTAGCTCGAGGCTCGCAGCTTCAATCAACGAGCACCAGTTATGGGGTCACTCCCATTGACCAGCGGCTATCGTCTATAAATAACGATAACCGATAACCATCAAGTTGCCCACGTTCTGCCCTCTCCGGCCTCGGTGAGCGGAATACAACCTTTGTAAGCGCCAGGTACGGGATTGTATTGTAACACCTTCGTTGCACCATCTTCGGAAGTGAAAAATCCCAGCATGGTCAGCTCCTTCATCATTAAAATGAACGGTCGTGGTGGTGGCGGACTAGTGTTTCGTTCTGCGTTGATAGCTTCGTCGTGAAGTTTCTTCACAAACTCCAGCTGCTTCTCAGGCGACAATTCAATGAATGCATCACCGTGGGCCTTCTTCGCTTCTTCATCAAAAGCCTGAAGTTCGTTGATGAAGCGGTCCTGATCTTCTTTGGCATAACAATCTTTTACAATCAGGTCGATGAACGAAGGTACACCGGTATCGATGGCGCCAGGCGTATCGGTTTTGGGAATTATGATCTCGGCAACCTGCGACACCAGTACGCCCTGATCCGCTGTGAGGAACTCAGGCTTCCAGTTGATGGTAGGTTTCGCGGTACAACCTTTGAGCACGCCCATGATCGCCGGGGCGGAGACCACGCCTCCCATCAGCCATGCTGTGCGTTTAATTGCTTCTCTACGGTCCATAGTAGTTATTTAATGTGTTTATATCAGTTTTCGAACTGATTTTTAAATATTGCGTTTTTTTAATTCGCTCACGGCGTAATCAACCGCGCGAGCCGTCAGCGCCATGTAAGTCAACGAAGGGTTCTGGCATGCCGCAGAGGTCATGGCCGATCCGTCCGTCACAAAAACATTTTTGCAAGCATGCACCTGATTCCACTTGTTCAGCACGGATGTCTTTGGGTCCTTACCCATGCGGGCTGTTCCCATTTCGTGAATGCCAAGTCCTACGCCGATCTTGTTGTCATACGTTCCCACATTTTTGTATCCCGCTGCGGCCAACATTTCGGCGGCATCGGCAGCCATGTCTTTCCGCATTTTGTATTCGTTGTCTTTCAGATCAGCATCGAAAGTGAGCGTTGGCAAACCATGCTTGTCTTTCAGCTCTTTGTTGAGCGTAACTCTATTATCGTGATAGGGAAGTATTTCACCAAAGCCTCCCATGCCAATGGTCCATTTGCCCGGTTTGGAAACAGCTTGCTTCAGATCGGGGCCTATGCTCAATTCACGAACAAGACTTGACCAGCCCTGGCGACTTGCACCGCCCTGATAGCCGAAGCCGCGGATGTAGTCGCGCTTCTCATTGCCCAGGTTTCGGTAGCGTGGAATATAAAATCCGTTGGCCCTTCTGCCGGAATAATATTGATCTTCAAATCCTTCCACTTCGGCATAGGCGCCGACGCTAAGGTGGTGATCCATGATGTTGCAGCCCAGTTCGCCGCTATCATTTCCAAAACCGTTCGGAAAACGATTGGAGATCGAGTTCATCATGATGAAAGTAGAGCCGAACGTTGAGGCGCAGAGAAAGATCACATTAGCATAAAATTCCTCCTGCGCTCCGGTCTCCGCATCCAGCACTTTTACACCTGTTGCTTTGCCTTTCGCTTCATCGTAGATCAGTTCATATACAATAGAGTTAGGGCGCAGGGTCATATTGCCGGTTTTTTCGGCAGCCGGTAACGTGGAAGAGTTACTGCTGAAATATCCTCCATAAGGGCAACCACGAATACAAAGGTTTCTGTATTGACAGGTTCCGCGTTGCGGGCTGTGTGGAAGCGGTGCTGTAGCATGCGCGGTGCGACCGATGGTTAGCGCTCTTTTGAATTTATCGCCGATCGACTTCTTGAGATCCAACTCCACACAGTTGAGTTCCATCGGCGGCAGAAATTTACCATCTGGAAGTTGACTCAATCCTTCGTTGCTTCCGCTGACGCCAATGTATTGTTCCACATAGTCATACCAGGGTGCGAGA
>JBMOKS010000298.1:13800-19345 GCA_049324355.1 Bacteroidota bacterium | reverse complement strand
ACCATGCGATCAGCTCTGTTTTCAGGTATTCGCGAAAATAAGGCGCTAATCCTTCGTGATACGATGTTCTTGAATATTTAAGTTTCAATGGCGCAGTCTTCAACTTGGCAGCCTTCTCTTTCTCAAGCTTGTTGTACTTAACCATCTGCGTCAGCACAACGTTACGCCTTTCGCGTGCACGATCAGGAAACAACCGGGGATTGTAATAATGGGTGGCTTTCAACATACCAATCAGAACGGCCGCCTGATTGACGGTGAGGTTTTTGGCCTGAGTCGAGAAAAAACGTTGCGAGGCTGCCTGAATTCCATAAACATTGTCGGCAAAGGGTACGGTGTTCAGATACAATGTTATAAGATCTTCCTTTGAGTATACATTTTCCAATCGCTGAGCGGTGATCAACTCTCTCAACTTATTGATCAGCATCGACAACATCCAATAGTGTTTCCTGGGATAGAGATTTTTTGCCAGCTGTTGCGTGAGCGTACTACCGCCACCGGCTGATTCATCTTGTTGAAGAATAGACTTGACGAGCACTCTTCCAAGGCTCAGGTAGTCAACTCCCTCATGATCGTAGAAACGCACATCTTCCGTTGCAATCAGTGCATCTACCGCAACCGGCGCGATGTCTTTGTATTTGATCTCCGTGCGGTCTTGTATATAATACCTGCCCAATAAAACACTATCGGCGCTGTATACTTCCGACGCCACAGCATTTTTTATGATGCTCAACTCGCTACGGCTGGGTGTTTCAATGAAGATGACCAGCAACAGTGTAAGCAAAAAAAGAAGTGCCGGACCTATGAATACCGTTGTGCGACGCAGGCGCTTGTGATTTTCATAATATAGTCCGAGCTGATGATACGAAATGGTTGCTTCGGCCGCAATAGGCCATAACCTTCGATATGTCTTCACATATGCGTATCGGAAAAGGCGCCTTAATTTTAATAGCAGCGATTGCATAGCAAAAAAGCCCATTACATTCACGTCGAGGTGCCGACCTGAATCCGACGGGCAACAAAAATAACATGCCTTTTTCTAAAGCTATCCACAAAATGCCGACAATTCATACCAGTATTCGTCTACCATCGCAGTAATTGGTAGTATTTCGCGATTAATGGAACAAAATCCCCGTCGCCCGGAGCAAAACCATCGCTAATTTTGACTGCCGTTTAGCGACAAACGTCATCGCGAACGCCGCCATTTGTACGTTTTTAATCCCCAAAATGTACGTTTCGGCAACCGCCGACAACTACTTTTGACGTATACAACAACATTAACCGTAGTGAATGATGAAAAAAGATCTAACAGCCAACGCCAGTATAAAAATTCAAGCCCCTGCTGCCGCCGTTTGGAAAGCGTTAACAACACCAGAAATCATTAAAGAATACTTCTTCGGCACCGAAGCTATCTCCGACTGGAAAGTTGGAAGCTCGCTGATATTTCGTGGAACATGGGAAGGAAAAACGTATGAAGACAAAGGCACCATCCTCAAAAGTGAGCCGTACAAACTATTCAAGTACAATTATTGGAGTTCCTTATCCGGTACCGAAGACAAACCAGAGAACTACGCCAACATCACCTATGAACTGATAGCGCAAAACACACACACAATTTTAAATATCGTTCAAGATGGCGTCGCTACAGAGGAAGCGAAAGAACACAGTGAAAAGAATTGGGTCGCTGTGCTTGGATCCTTAAAACAGATTGTGGAGAAACGAGCTTTGATTCAGGGGGCTTAGTGATGAGGTTCCAAGTTCAAGGTTCGAGGTTCTTGGATTTCAATAACAACCAAAAACCATGAACCTTGAACTTTAAAACTATTCTTTTGTTAGCTCGAACGAACCCGTGAATATAAACTGGCCGGTATTCGACTGTTTGCTAAACGTTCCGCTTAACGTAATAGATGTGGCGGATACTTTGTCTCCACTAATGACGGTCACATATTGACTGAAATTAGAAGTACCAACATTCTGATTGATCGATATGATGGTGATGTCGCCGGCATTTTCTTCGTAGCTGAAGTAGTCTTCGAGTCGGTAGTTGTCGATGATGATATCGAAACTTCCCTGATCGCCGTTCAGATAAAATGTTCCAGCGTTTGTTTTGGTCCCGAATTTCACAGCTTGACCAGATAAGCTTTGATCGATCAAATTATATTCAACAGATGTGATGTTCCATTTCTCGCCGACATGATTGAGTTTACTTGCCGGCACCGCATCTTCATCTTTACTGCATGATACTATCAGCAGCGCAAACAAAAAGGCTATGGGCCATAGTTTCTTAGTCATGGTAAAGGGGGTTTAATTGAGCCCTAATTTCGGTAGGTTTTAGGCGGTTAAAAAGTATTCTGGCTCTGGAATCTTACACAGCAGCCAAAACCGTGTGTTTTGAGGCTTTCTGTGCCTCGGAAAGGAAATTAATTGGAAAATCAATGTTTGTAGCGTTTAAGCCCAGTCGATTTCCATTGAGCTTTCTAAAAAAGATCAGAGTCCAGGAAAACCGGTGACTGGGGTTAGATGAGCCCTGCGAGTCAAGGTATTGTAGCGAAAGGTTGGCAGTTTAAAATTTGATGTCTTCGTCAAAAAAGTCTTTGAGTTTTATATTGTAAATGGCCAGGATTTTCAAAATACTTTTAAGGGTGATATTTGTTTTGCCTTTCTCTAACCTCCAATATTGGATGCTGGGTAAATTGTGCTTATCGGCAAAAGCTTTAACAGTCTTATATCCTTTCTCCATTCTTAGCTTCCTAAATTTCGCGCCCATCGCCCGTTGAACGTTTTTTAGATGCTTGTCACTGAAACGATTGGTTTTTGCCATGCGTAAAAATATTGTTAATGAATACACTTTAAAATCTAGTGAACCCGACCATGAAATGTTACTTCCGTTGACCTTAAGGTTCTTAAAACATAACGAAGATAAAGTATTATCACAGGCTTACCTTAGTTTGTAAGGAAGTTATTTCCGGCCTGCTCAAAAATCATTCATCAGCCCGCTAATGTAATATTGAAAGTTACTTTCATAACCTCGCCAACGACCCTGAAATTTAACCTCGCGAAGCGCAACCTTTATTTTGTTTTTAAGGAGCAAGGAATATTTCATTATCCCGAAATAGAAAAGGTGAAGCGACAACGCTTCTCAGCCAATCCCGGCGATATTCATGGGCACATTTGGGGACCTATCGCTTTTCAATAGGGGCAGAAGAAAAATATAAACTCTCCGATTAAATCGTCATCCTGGACGACGTGGGACTTGCAAAGGCATGAAGCCCGCCTGACGGCAGAAGGAGTATGTTCAAAACTTATTTTTACTCCTCCCCTTGTATTCTGGCTTCGAAACATCTGTCGAATTCCTGGCTTGCGTTCCTTCTCTAAGGATATTTCTATTATGAACTTACCGTGAGGATTGCCCGCTGCCATCCGCTCACCCAGCCTCATCGGCTGTCATCGAACCAACACCAAACACAAAAGCCCCGATTGTTCAGCAAAGCATCTTTAAAAACTGATACTTTCGCAAGAGCCCTTCTCTTAAATGTTTTACGCTGCCAGGAGATTTGCTCGGTGCAAGAAAAATATAGACAAGACTAATGTGGTGTATACTGAACAAAATCTCTGAAAAACTCATGGCCATTGCCTCCGGTGCCAATCAAAACATGATCACCAAAAGTGAACACAACAGAACTCTGTCGGGCAGCGCCATAAAAATCATCAGCGCGTGTCCACTGACCGGTTGCAGCATCAAATTGGTAGACATTTTTAGTGCCTAAATCTCCACCCGTGCCCACATAAGCTTTATTGGAAGCCACGAAGGCAACTGAGCCAATCATTTCGCTACAGGGACAGTCTGACTGCCTGGTCCATGAATTCTGTTCAGGATCATATTCCCACATTTGTGTGGTATAACGGGACTCTCCATTATTTCCTAGTCCAATGTATCCTTTCCCGCCGATTGCAAAGCTGATAGCTTGATCGATGGGCTGTCCCGGATATTTAGCCTTTTCGGTCCACTGATTGAGCTTAGGGTCATACTCGTAAAAATCGGCTATCATCCCGCCTTTACAAGCATCCATGCCAGTGCCCACATAAGCTTTGTTGCCAATGGTGAAGGCCGTAGCCCAGCCCACCTTCCCACGCGGATATTCACCCTTCCGGCTCCATTCGTCATTGATGTGGTCATATTGCCAAACCTCCGAGAGACAGGGCCACTCCACAGGATCCTGTATCGTTACGATATATCCTCTTCCATCAACCACAAAGGCCGTAGCACCAGTTTGACCGGCATCGGGAAAATCTTTTTTCCTTGTCCATGTATTGGCGACCAGATCTACCTCCCAAAAATCTTTAAAGATGACTATCTCATTATTCGCGTTGCGGCCGTGGCCCATGCCAATATAGGCTTTGCCTCCAACCTGGAAAGCAACGGCACTGGCTCTAGCCTGAAAACCTTCTGAAGGAATAACGGTGGACGGAGGTGCAAGGGTGGTAAACGACAGCTCATTTCCATAGATCACTCCTGATTCGGAGATGATAAATGACCGAAAGTAGTACGTAGTGTTTACAACCAAACCTGTGACCTTCAGGGACAGTACTTCTGGTGATGTTTTAGAACCCAGGTACTGCTTGTTGGCCGAACTGGTTGTGGGTGCAGGGGTGTCGCTCCATACAAATCCGCTCTCATAAACCGGCTGACTGACTGACGTTATTTCCATTTTCAACGTTGCCTCGGTGTACCATACCTCTTCAGCATCCAGCGTTCTTAAATGAACCGGGTCATCCCTATCTTCGCACGAAGCAACGGAGATCAGAAGAGTAGCAATGACTATTCGCAACACACTCAATTTCATAGGTATATTTTTTCGATCACAAATTTAGATCAAGTTACGAGTGAGTCTAACATGAACCGGAATTTAATTTCAGAACAAATGGGTGTCTGTATATCTCGTAAGTTACTGCGGATGAAATAGAGAACAATCAGTTTCCTCTCCTTGCTTTTTACCAGAATGAATCGTCATCCTGAGCAGTCGCGGGGTTGTATGAGCGCACGAAGCCTGTCTGCCAACAGGCAGCCCGTTCATCGGAACCAAGAGGTAATGAATTGATCAGAGTCCCGGAAAACCTGTGACGCTGATCGGGGTTAATCCCCCATCAAAGTCACTCGTCAGAGGACTTTGATGCTTCGAAACAGCACAGCACGACCAACCAAGTTTTGCGGTAAGAATATTTAGCCGTTCCTCCCCGCCGACTTCTTCGGGCTTTTCTTGGGTACTTTGGCTCCGCGCTTCCGCGCTTCTGATAATCCAATGGCGATAGCTTGTTTGCGGCTCGTTACTTTTTTGCCCGAGCCCGATCGTAGCGTTCCTCTTTTCCTTTCGCGCATAGCGCTTTTTGCTTTGCGCTGTGCAGCCTTTGAATATTTTGCCATAATCCCCCATCAAAGTCACTCGTCAGAGGACTTTGATGCTTCGAAACAGCACAGCACGACCAACCAAGTTTTGCGGTAAGAATATTTAGCCGTTCCTCCCCGCCGACTTCTTCGGGCTTTTCTTGG
>JBMOKS010000298.1:0-13700 GCA_049324355.1 Bacteroidota bacterium | reverse complement strand
CAGCACGACCAACCAAGTTTTGCGGTAAGAATATTTAGCCGTTCCTCCCCGCCGACTTCTTCGGGCTTTTCTTGGGTACTTTGGCTCCGCGCTTCCTCGCTTCTGATAATCCAATGGCGATAGCTTGTTTGCGGCTCGTTACTTTTTTGCCCGAGCCCGATCGTAGCGTTCCTCTTTTCCTTTCGCGCATAGCGCTTTTTACTTTGCGCTGTGCAGCCTTTGAATATTTTGCCATTATCCCCCATCAAAGTCACTCGTCAGAGGACTTTGATGCTTCGAAACAGCACAGCACGACCAACCAAGTTTTGCGGTAAGAATATTTAGCCGTTCCTCCCCGCCGACTTCTTCGGGCTTTTCTTGGGTACTTTGGCTCCGCGCTTCCTCGCTTCTGATAATCCAATGGCGATAGCTTGCTTGCGGCTCGTTACTTTTTTGCCCGAGCCCGATCGTAGCGTTCCTCTTTTCCTTTCGCGCATAGCGCTTTTTACTTTGCGCTGTGCGGCCTTTGAATATTTTGCCATAACGATTCCAATTAAGTGTGTGGTGGTCGTCAAAAAAAGTATGCCTGAGAGCAATAAGTCCGTGCCACTAAGAGCAAGGCAATAAAAAAAAGTGGGAGATTGCTCCCCCACTTTTGGGTTGTTAAACTATCGCCGGGAAGGGCTCTACTCCTTCAAAAACTTTTTGGTATCTCTGAGTCGTACGTTTTGAAGTACCATGTAGTACATACCGGTACTCAAACCGATCTCATGAGCATTAATGCGATATCTACGGCTCGCCTCTGCTGAAATGCGGGCCTTGTAAACAACTTGTCCCCGAATATTGATGATGCTCACTTCAACGTCACCTTCCAGCTTACCTGACACAGTAACCTCCAGGTGATCCTTCACCGGCACCGGATGGATGGTGAATGAAGTTTTGCTGTCGGAGCCAAACAGGTCGGTTTCTTCGTTGCGCTGTCTGGCCGCCGCAGAACTGATCACATTGATGGAGGCATTGTTGCTTTGGCCACGGGTGCCATGACCACCCGACTCTGTGAAAGGTTCAGCCAACAAGGTGTGATGGCCTAAGCTTAACAATTGCAACGCCTGACTCTTCAGCAAGTAAGGATTGGTGTTGTCTATGTTGCGTTGTGTTCCGTCGATCTTGAACTTCACGCTTCCCACCGTTGCGGGGTATGTGTTGGCGCGAATATTTAGATTGGCAAAATCAGGATCTGACGAATCTACCGTTACGCTGTCGTCGAAATTGAGCAACACTTCTCCTGTGCTGGTATTCACCAGGCTGAAGTCAGTAACCACAGTAGTGAAATTGACAATGCTGACCACGGCCTGTTTGTTCACACCGCGTTGACCATGACCGCCAGTTTCGGTGAAAGGTTCGGCAAAGAGTGTGTAATCGCCTATGCCCAAACCTGCCAGCAATCCTGTTTTCAACATGTAGGGATTGGTGTTGTCGATATTCTTCTGCGAACCATTCAGCTTAAACTTAACGCTACCTACCGTAGAAGGAGTAGCATTAGCGCGGATGTTCAGATTAGAGAAGCCAGGAAGCGCTCTGTTGATGGTAATGGCATCTTCAAACTCGGCAACCACCTCTCCTGTTGTGCTGTTCACCAGGCTAAAGCTTACCACAGCAAATTTGATCACAGAAATATGGAATGTATCAATATCCATGGCACCGCGGCCATCTTCTGCCTGCACGAGCAGGTCGTATTCGCCCTCTGCGCCAAGTCCCGGATTGATCTTATAGGTTGCTGTTCCATTGCTTTGGCTCAGCAGCGTAACGAAACCTGGAAGACCGAGTAGCGATACATTCACTACAGAATCGTCGGCGTCGGTAGCCGTAAACGTCACGTTCATGATCTGCTTCTCGAGCACGGTGACGTCGCTGAACGGACTGATAACGGGAGGAAGATTTTGCATCACGGTGAGCGTCACCGGCACGTTTGCCCATGGTGTAGCAGGGTCATTGCTGGCGATGTTCAGGGTGTCGGTATAAACGCCGGCTTCCTGATCGCGTGCATCGAAGAACACCGTTATCGAAGCAGATCCGCCGCCCGGAACAGTTCCTGAAAGTGGACTTACCTGTAACCACGGCGCTGATGGAGTGCCGTCGAGGATTGCAAAATTGTCAACATCGAAGGTGGGTCCTGCATCTTCCATGAGCGAAAGCATTACAATCTGCTCGATGTTACCTGCAAAACCTTGTCCGGTAAATACCGGCACGCTGCCAATATACATCGTGAATACCGATGTGGCGCGCACAACGTCGATGCGAAGTTCGGTGTATCCGCTGGGCCATGCGCCCGGCACAGATGCCCATGATGCTGCGCCTAAGCTGTCGGCAACAAGCGCCATCATGCTTCCATCGGGGTTGATCATAAAGCGTGTGTTCACCTTGCCTGCTGCCGGCGACTGAGGAATAATCTGCCACGTAACACCAGGCGCACTCAGATCGATGTCCATGACTGTAGAAGAGATCGGATCAGTGCCAAAGGCAACTTTAGGCGAGAACGCCAAAGATTGTCCTAAACCATCGGACAATCCCCGGAAGTGTTGCGCACCTCCGGAAGGATTAACGGTTTCGACAGTCCAGTTTCCAAACTGGCCTATCCAACCCAACTGACCGTTGATGTTTCCGGTTGTAAATTCTTCAAAACCGGTAGCATACAACTCCACTCCTGCCAGCTGCGAAACAGAAGGTGCAATGGAATTCGTATCGTCTAATTTAAGTATGACGGGCGACGGAGATGTTCTTCCGTCGGTGGTCACAATTCTCTCTTGCTTCACTGCCGAAGGTCCTGCTGTGGCAATGCCCTCAAACGAGAAATGCAGCGGACTCTCGCCAGTATTGGAGACCGTCAAAGTTTGTGTAGCCGTTTCTCCAAGCCACAGCTCCTGCGTAAGTTCTTCAGGTGCAACCTGGATCGCGGCAGGTCCCATCACATCGAGCGATGCAACTACGCCTACCAGCGGATGCTCCACGGAATTGTTGTTCACCAGGATACCCGCAACATAGAAGCCTGGATCAAGGTCCATGGCGTCGAAACTAGCGGTAATGGTAGAAGAACCTCTTACAGGCACGGTGCCGGAGGCCGGGCTTACGGCAAGCCATGTTCTGGCATCGCCGAGAATTACTACATCGTCAATCTGCGCATACCAGTCCCAGTCGTCTGTGTTGGGATCATAATAATGCCAGCGCAGCTTGAACGAAGGGGCACTGCCGATGTAAGCATCCAGTGAAAGTGTTACAAATTGTCCGGGTTTGTTGCGGAAGGAACCGTGGTCTTCATTCCAACGCAATATGTTGGTCCATGTTGAGCTTCCGGCCACCTGAATATCCACATCGAGGTAATCGAGGTTGGCGAAGTTCTGATAGTTGGCATTGAATTGCACCGCTATATTCTTGAAGCCCGCCGCGCTGATCGACGGTGTGATCAACTCTGTATCAAATTCCACCGGACCTGCGGCATCGCTGCTGGCGGTGGCGGCTTCGCCTGTTCCGCTGTAGTTGCCTTCTCCCCATGCTGCGGCGGTAAACCATGACACACCTGTATTCTCGTTGTCTTTAGTGTCCCAACCAGCAGGCGGGAAGCTGGCGCCGTCAAAGTTTTCGGTTAACAATGGAGTTCCGGTGAGCACTTCCAGTGTAGAATGTTGCTCAGCTATCGGGTGTGAACGTTCATTGTCAATTCTCAGCTTGTCGGTAACGCGATTGTCGCTGATCTTAAACTTGCTCACTGGACCTGGAGGCAATTTAGCGGCGTCAGTATCCGCGCCGATCACTTGTAAACTATAGGTCAGCGGATTGCCACCGGTATTGGCGATCTCAAAAGTCTGTGTGGTATCGCCCCTGTACGGAACTTCGGCTTGCAACACAGTAGGATCAACTTCAATGTTCGGGTCACCAAATACACGGAGTATCGCAGGCACTACCAATTGTTCTGCCCCACCGGAAATATCGATAGTGATGTCAGAACTATAGGTGCCAAATTCAAGATCTTCGGAGTTGAAGGTAACGGTTATCTCCACCGACTCTCCTGCTCCAAGATCTCCGGAAGCAGGCGATACGGTGATATACGGTTTGGTGAAAGTTTTTTCACCATCGAGTATTTCGAAGTCGTCGACATCAAACGTAGGACCTGCCTCTTCCATCAAAGATAGCATCACCACTTGTTCGATATCGCCGGCAAAACCCTGGCCGGTGAAAACGTTAACGCCATCAAAGAACACATCAAACATCGACGTAGCGCGGTCTACCTGAATGGTCAGTTCAAAGTATCCTGCGGGCACTGTTGCCGGAATATTGGCAAACATAGCTCCGCCTGCACCATTGCTCACCAATGCTTGCGCTGAGCCATCGGGTGCAAATTGAATACGCGTATTGACAAAACCCGCGGAAGGCGATTGAGGGATCACCTGCCAGGTAACATCTTTGCCGATAAGGTCAACCTTCATGCTTGTAGTTGATTTGTCTTCAGCGCCAACGCTGACGCCAGGCGAGAATGCCAGTGACAAACCTAGTCCGTCGGCAAGTCCTCTGAAATGTTTGGAGCCTCCGTGTGGATTCGAAGATCCGATCGTCCAGTTTCCGAACTGCCCAGCCCAACCTTGCTGGCCGTTCACATCGCCGGCACTAAAGCTTTCAAAGTCAGTTCCATATTGCTCAACGGCCAATTGAGAAAGCGGACTTCTGCGTGCCGATGCGTCTGCGGGTCCCGCTAATGACTGGGTGCCATTCAGGTCGATCCTTAAGCGCGCTGCGCTTTGATCGAGTTTAGCTTTTCTCGCAGCTTCATCTACTTTTGCGGGAGCCGCCGAAACCTTCTTAACTGAAACAGAAGAAACTCCCTTGTCTTGTACGGACACTTCAAAAGTGAAGTCGCCGGTACCATTGTTACTCAATAATAAAGTTTGCGTGGCGGTTTGATCCTTCTCCAACTCCTGATACAGGGAGTCAGGTGTAACGGTGAATTCGGGACCCAGCACATTTAACAATGCGGGAACCGACACCAATTCATTTCCGGGAACATTGCTGCTGATGTCGATCGATGCAGGGTATAATCCTCCGGCCAAGCCGGTAGCATCGAAGGTAACTTCAAGATCCATTTGAGCATCAGGAGCAACAATGCCTTCTAGCGGATTAACTTCTATGAATGACGGACCTGAGAGATAGTGAATAGCGTTTTGATAGATCGTCGGGAGATCGCCCGTCCACTGGAGAGGACCACCATTGCCGAGACTCGGCAACATGTTGAGACCTACAACATTGGCGTTAGCGGCGAGAAACAATTCGCCATTATCCCAGGACGCCAATGACGTGGCGCCTGCTGTAAGCCCTACGTCTTGAACAAAGCCGGAGTAGCTCAATGTGCTCACACCTTCCATAATGGGATGGCCCGGCGCGTGGATCGTACCCAGATCGACACTGATGTTAGCATCGGTGGTAGATGGCGTGAAGGGACCATAATTTTCAGTGATAAAACGCCCTTCCATTTTCCAGGCATCGTACGAATATGCAAACTGGTTCACAATCACCTTACCGCCCTGGTCTATGTAGTCGGCCAGCAGATTTCCGATGGTTACCGGAGAAATTCCGCCCGAAGCCTGCCACTGTGTGTTATTGGTGGTAAACACAATATCATAGGGTGTCAGCGCCGACAATGTAATGCCCGGCAAAGAAGCTTTCGGGAAAATATCGGCTTGGACATCTTCGAAGCCATCGAGAATCACTTCCATGTCGCTCACATTGTTGTCGGGCGAAAGAATGAGCACGGTGGTCACCGCCGCCGACTTGCCAACAGATTTAATACGAACCTGCTGAACTGCCGATGTCGCATTGGCTACAGTTCGTTTTTCTTCCGCGGTAGCCGGTGACGTGCTTTGAGCCGGAATATCTATAGTCTTCACGGTAGCAACGGCTTGCACGCCGGTTGACACGCTCACGGCAAATTCCAGGTTGCTATCACCGGGGTTGCTCACGGTGAGTGTTTGTGTAGCGGTGTGATCGGTATTTAAAGATTGATACAAGGAGTCAGGTGTAACAACGATGGCCGGAGCATCAAGCCCCTCGCCCACTAATGACACGTGAAGCGTACTGTTCACAAGATCATTGGTATAAATTGTTATCGTGCCTGACGAAATTCCCAATGCCGATGCCGTGTAGGTCAACATGATGGTTGCATTGCTGAAAGGTGCGACGCTAACCGTATCCACAAAGTCGGAAGCGAAGTCAGGATTGTTTGACGATACATGGTCGATTGTGAGCGTTTCCGATCCCGCATTGTGTACAGTTACGTTCCGCGTTGTAGAACCGCCAATGAATATCCCACCGAAGTTCACCGAATCAGGCGATACGGATGCGATGGGTGCTCCATTGTTGGTGACGTGAAGTGTTAATGGCACAGCGAGCAAGCTATCGAACGGATCGTTGCTTTCGATCGCCAGGTTCTGATTGTAAGTGCCTGCCAGCAAGCCGGTGGCATCGAACGTCACTGATACTTCAGTGCTATCGTGGGCTGCTACAGTGCCCCCACCGGGTGATGGCGTTGCAAATCCCGAAGATGCTACAAAAGAAAAGTTCAGAGGGCCTTCTCCGTTGTTAACGATCCACAACGGCAACGAAGTTGAACCAGCGGTCTGCAAATTAGCAGTCAATGATGTGGGAGAAACTTCGATGTCAGGCGCGAAGTTCGTTGTGGCAGAGACTACGTTAGAGATATCAGAAACATTGCCAAAGAAATCGGCCGACTTCACAGCGAAGTAATAAAGTGTTCCGGGCAACAATCCAGTGACGTTTGCCGTGCTGGTGGTTCCCGCAGGGCCCGGCGCCGGTGGATTAGGCACTTGTGTCGCCGCATTAAAGTTACCGGTATCGATGGGCGATGTAGAATAACGAATGTCGTAAGAAGTAGCAGCGCTATTGCCAGAATCTGCCGGTGAGGTCCACTCCAGCGAAACGTTTGTGATACCAATAGAGGCTACGGCGAGATCATCAATGGCTTCGGGGGGATTGTTATCGTCTTGTTGCAAGGCTGCGAAGGCGTTGAGTCTGCCCGAGCCCAGCATGCCTATGAAGGTAGGGTTAACCGCGTCGATGTTGTCAGTAGTCTCTACGAGTCGTCCGCGCAACATCGCAGGTGTAAAACCATTTCCTCCGAATTTTGAAACGATCAACGCAGCCACACCTGATGTATGCGGGCAAGCCATTGACGTTCCCTGAAAAAAACCGTATTGATTGTTGTTCAGCGTGCTAAGCACACCTTGTTGTGCTACAGAGTTTGTCTCACCACCTGGCGCCGCTATGTCTACCCAGGGACCAAAGTTTGAATACCAGGCTTTTTTGTCCTGGTGAGTAGTGCCGGCAACTGCCAACGTGGGAGCATAAAATCCGGGATAATGTTGCTGGTTTGTATTGCTGTTACCTGCTGCAAAAATTACAATACCACCTTTCATGGGACCGACCTGATTTCCAAGATTGTCGGTACCAGCTTCTGCAATGAAGTAATCGATAGCGTCTAATACTGCTTGTTCGAATGCGCCGGGAACGGTATAGCCCCAGCTATTCTGAGAGATCACAGCACCATTGTCGGCGCCATAAGTATAAGTATCTTCAAAGCCACCGGTGCCAGAAGCGCCGAAGGCGGCGCAGCTCATGAGTCGCACACCGTCACCCGTGCCGGTACCACCGGCTACACCGGCTACACCCACACCGTTGTTGGTCACCGCGGCGATAGTGCCACCCACATGTGTACCATGCGCATCGGCGGGTATCGTTCCCGTGTTGTCACCAAATCCATATCCATTTATATCATCTACATAACCATTGCCATCATCATCGACATTATTCCCGGGCACTTCGTCGATATTAACCCACATATTGGCCGCGATGTCGGGGTGATTAACTTGAATACCTCCGTCTGTTACGGCTACGATAACATTGCTATTTCCGGTTTCAAGTCCCCAGGCCTCAATCAGGCTGATGTCTGACCCGACCGTTCCACCGGTTTGACCCGTGTTGTTATAATGCCACTGCTGGGCAAACATGGGGTCGTTGGATGCACCGGGAAGTGTAATGCCACGCTCATGGCGAAGATCACCATGGTAAACAACCGGTCCGAAATTTTTGTTGTCAGACCCGATGATCATCTTTTTATAAATAGGCTCGGAGCGTTGCACCTGCGGAATGGCCTGATAGGCACCGATGGCGTTCAATACCGAAGCTGCCTTGTCGATCTGGATCTCATACCAGAGGTGAAGACCGTAGCGACGATGTTTCTCTTCGTATTTCCCAGCGGGTCGAAACACCCTTTTGATACCACTTACTTTGAATTGCTGACCAACGTTATCGAGGGATGAGATCCCCGTAAGCAAAACATTGTTTGCCGATCGGGTCATGCGTGCACTTTCCAATTGGGCCGCAAGACTTTCCGATACCTTGATGCGTACTACACCTTGTTCCATGCTACCGGACGACTGAGCCCAACTAAGCTGAGTGACAAATAAGACCAGGAAAAGGATCAGGAAAAAACCAGGGTTAAACCGCTGGTGAGGTTGAGAGAGATACTTCATGAGGGTTTATATAATTAAGTGAACGGAAAACAAGTAACGGGCTGGTTGCAAACCGATTAGCAATCGATTTACTGTTTTACGTATCCCTCAATAAAATATCTTCAATACCGAATCGTGGTTGGAAATTAGTAAAAACTTTGTGACGTGCTAATGGCTGCTAAAAATAATTATTGCGTGTTTGAACATTTTTCAAATCATGAGAGTGAAATAAAACGTGTTGCGTTTAAACGCACATACCCATTCCGTAAATCGCACCTACTCTTTATATATTATGTGAAACGCATTTTGTGCGGGAGGTTTTGCATTTCATCACTTCAACGCAACAGTGTTTAAATGATGCTTCTGAAAATTATTCTCTTGTGCTACTAGTCAATAGTTTATTGGTGATCGACAAAGATCAGAGTATCGGAAAACCGGTGACACTGGATCGGGTTCAAAGTTCTCTTTCCTCACCAAACAGGTATCCTGAGGTGGGTTGGCGGTGCGGACCGGGCGTAGCCTGCCTGATGGCAATCAGGTATCTCACTCATCAGAACCAAAACTAAGCACCAACATGAAAAAGATCAGAGTCCCGGAAAAACCGGTGACGCTGATCGGGTTAAATTAGTTATTCTCTTGTTCTGCTCTGTATTCTTCTATTAAGTGTTCAATAATCCTGTTTGAATGATCCTCCGCCTCGATCGCTCTTTTCCAAAGTCTATCTGCCGCCTTCTGATGCCCATTTTTTTGATAGTTATAGGCTTGAATTCTAAGACTTTTAGCTTCTTGACTTAGCCTGAGTGCCTCCTCAGGCATTTGAGATTTTCCAAGGAAGATCATCAAATCGACCGCAAGCAACGGACCTGTATAACCCCTTGCCTCCAATACCCATTTTGTGACATCTACAATGGCTTGTCCATACTTCTTATCATAAACATCAACCGCCACTTGACCTCCATTGAAACCATGTCCTGCCCAGCCCAGAATTTTGTTATAGGTAAAGATTTTACCGTTGTATTGAACACGGGTGGGGGCGGTTTCATAACCTAACTCCCAAAGGTCCGTTAGCTGATCCCCCCCAGGAATAAAATATTCCCTTAAAAAATCAGCCTGCTTTTTGCCGACGATCTGAAGCCCAATTTTCATCTTAGCGCCTTGTATTCGAGATCCTGTTACATCAGGACATGGTATCGGTCTTCCCTGAGCGTCAAAACAAACCTCTCCACCATCTCTGTCATTGGAATTTACAGGATTATTCCCCATTCCAATATAAGGGGATGAGAACTGTCGCTTAGGATCAACAGCTAGCCACCTCCCCATTGTGGACTCATACTCCCTCAACTGAAAGTGATTCCACCCCGTCTCCAGATCCTTCTCACTAAACTTCCCTTGGTATCCATATCTGTATTGATTGCGATATAAATTGGCCAAATACTCACTCTCAACATCCTTCCGGTTACTCAACTCTGATATCTCCGCCGCAGCAAGCGCACGATCAAAGATATGAAGATCATCGATGGCGCCGTTCATCGGCAAGGTAGTATTGCCGTATCCATCATTGCTAGCCCCAATTACCGTGGGCCAGGTAGAAGCGCCTGTTGAGTAGTAAGTGAGAACCTTTGACGAACCATCTTGAACACCGTCTACATAGAATGTCACCTGCTTGCCATCTCCGACAACGGCCACATGGTGCCACTCCGTATCTGAAAACTGATAGGTGCCTTTGGCCAGATTGAACGTTGAGACTGTGCCATGCGTAGAACGGAAACTCAGCTGGTGATCTCCATAGATCCCACCATAAGTGTCGTACGCAAAGGCAAAGCCTTTGTTGGCCGAAGTAGTAACGGAACCTACGATCATGCTCCGTGCTGAAAGATCGTTCAGCTTTATAAACGCGGTGATAGTGAATACACCCGTGTTCTGAATAAAGGCGAATTCGTCTTCGCTATTGGGCAAAGTGATCTTATCATCTACGCCATCAAAATTGTAGGCTGAATTGGCAGCACCATCGCTACCCGCGATTAATGTTGCGCCGCTTACGGTTCCGTTTATTCCTGAGCTGAGGTCTGCTGCATCGCCATTAAACAAATATTGACCAACCAGTGACTTCTTCACATCTTTGGCGCTCTCCAGCAGATTCGGCGAACCTGAATCTCTTATCACATCACCCCATATGCCATAGTCCGTAGCTTGTGTCACCACGGCTCCTGCGTGTTTCACCGTCAGGTCATCGAACCATACTTTGGTGGCTTCGCTCTGGTTGCTTACCCATACATAGATGTAACCTTCAGCGGTAATGTTCACGGTGCCAAACTGCAGGTGCTCATGGCTCGTGGAAGTTTCTCCGCCTGGAAGAAAGCCTGCTGCAGTTGATACTCGCTTGCGGTCTGCCTTTATTATGCCCATGTTCTTGTCGTACACGATATAATTCAGGTATGCAAAAGGTAGTGTTTCGGTACCACTATCATCAGGAAAAAAGCCCGAGGTTAGTGCGCCAGTAAGATTCTGCGTTGTTTGAGCAAGCGTATAGCCCTCGAAGCCGCCAGCGTAGGCAAAGCTATTGGTAAGGAACGATGCCAGCATGATCGGTGTAACATCCTTTACAAAACTCTCTTTCTTCTCATATTTTACATAAGCCTCCAAATCAACCTTGTCGCCATTGCTCACCTTAAGTACCGTAGCCGGACCGATGGATTTGTCAGCCGCCTCCATGCCCTGCATACCATCTACCCAATACAAATAAGAAGATCTATTGGGATTGTCTACAACACCAGGTATGACCGGAGAATGGTTCATGCGGGTGTCTTGCACTTCCGTCTCGGTCAAGTTTTTGAAGTATACATCTTCTGATACTCTGGGGTTAGAGATTTGCGGCAACCCGGTGTCTTCCAGCGTCGCCGTGTAAACACTTACGTTGTCACGAACCAGCGCGCGAACGTTGCCCAGGTGGTCGGTGAGCTCGTAGTTGACAGAACCGTCCTGCTGAGGGTAATATGTACCCACTTTGCCGGAGCCATATACCGGAATTTCCATTACGTTCAATGAAGGCTCGGCGCCAAAGTTTTCTTCCAGGATATTGATCACATTGCCGGAGCCATCGCGAATATACCAGGTGGTGTGTGTCAGTTTAGCCGCATTATTTTCAAAGCTGTAGTTGTTCTTCGCCAATCTGAATCCGCGGTCGTCATATAGATATTCTACCTTCAATTTGGTCTTCGATGCATCACTGAAAACTTTCGTGACTTTACCTGATACATCGTATTCTATATATTGATCATCTCCGGTCACCTTGTCCTCCCCTATCATTTGACCGAGCGCATTATATTGATAGACGTTGACGTAGCCGGTTACGCTTTTCAGCAGATTGTTATTTTTCTTCTCCGGATCTGGCTGCTCATAGGCATAATTATAACTAAAGTCATTGGTTCGAACACCGTCTTTGTCATGTCGCAACAGCGACTTAATGTTTCCGTTGGCATCATAACTCATGTTCGACAACCGGAAAAAGTTGGTCGGTTGCGTAGGTTTGCCCGGATCTGCCCAGTTGCCTTCTTTGATCTGATACTTATCGTCGTACGTGTACGTGTATTGTCCTTTAAACTCCTCATCATTCGACTCATAAACCTTATCGGTGCGCCAACGCACGGCTGTGATCATGCCATTATACAATGCCTTTACATTGTTAGTGCCATGCAATGGGTCGGTGATTACCACTTCAATATCATCACTTTGTAAGGTGAGTGATGAAATGGGCAGAAGGGTCAACGTCCAGCGATAAATGCCGTTGGCCGCTGTTGTCACATTGGGTACTTGATACGGGTAGTCGTTACCGCCAACAACGGTCCAGTTGCTTCCAACTTTTTTCTCCCATTTCACCACGCCACTCTGTCCTTTGCCTGCAGAAGGTTTTATGACGAGTGTGCCTTCCGCGGGCTGGTAGATCTTGCCTCCGTTAAATTTTTTCTGCGGGCTGTACCCCAACGTCTTGAGACCATGACCACCAGCATTGGTAAAGATGGGCTCCCACGAATCAAAATCAATAAAGTTATATTGAAAGTAGGCATCCAGCTTGGCTTTGTTAACATGCGTGGCCAGGTTGGGTATGGCCGTAAGCTCGTTATATTGAAAGTTCAGATAAACGAGTTTGCTAAGATTGGTGCTGAGAATTGACTCCGGGATACTGGTAAACTTATTGCTAGCCGCCCTGATGTAAGTCAAGTTAATACAATTGCTAACGGTTGCCGGAAAGGCTCCGCTAAACAAATTGTTATGAATTTGAATATTTAAAATGTTGGTCCACGCGCCAACAACAGCCGGAGGTATTTCGCCTGACAGCTGGTTCAAATAAACCTGAAAACTCTGCAGGCTGGTCATGCCGGCATAGGTATCGGGTATCGACCCGGTCAATTGGTTTTGCCACAAATAGAACTGTAGTAATTTGTGAAGATTGCCTAACGAGGCTGGCAGGCTGCCCGATAAGGAATTGCTATAAAGATGCAAGTGTATGAGTTCGGAAAGTTCACCCAATTCCGGAGGTATTGACCCTGTTAGTTGATTACCGCTAAGCCCAAGCTCGACGAGCGCAGAAAGTCTGCCCAACTCAGATGGAATGGCGCCCGTGAGGTTGTTTCCACCCAAATGCAATCTTTGAAGTTTGTTCAGCTTTGACAACGAAGCCGGTATTGTTCCTGTAAATTCATTGCCTTGTAAATAGAGATTTAAAAGATTGCTCTGATCGCCCAGCCAGGCTGGAATATCACCGCTAAGATCGTTGTCGTACAGGTACAAATGCTGCAGCGTGGCAAGCGACGCATAAGACGCCGGGATCTCTCCTGTGAAAAGGTTTTGGTCAACCCGCAGCGTGTGCATTTTGGTTAGCCCGCCAAAGTCAGGCAGTGTGCCTGTCAGCTTGTTGATGCTAACATAGAAAGACAACAAGCTCGTAAGGTTATTAAGCGAGGCCGGCAGCGTTCCCTGCAGGTTATTGTTCGTCATCGTTAAGCTGGTAACATCTCCACCAGTCACAACAACGCCGTACCATGTATCCATTTGAGCTGCCGTAGCCGAAGCGGGCCAAGTAGTAGGCCAATTAGACTTATTTGTCCATGTACTTCCTCCGGTGCTGGTGAAAAAGTCCTTGAGCGCATT
>JBMOKS010000297.1:9090-19348 GCA_049324355.1 Bacteroidota bacterium | reverse complement strand
AGGTATTATTCTTTGAGATCTTTGATTCGTCTGTTCACAAATACAGGCAGTTTTATGCTTTGCCCTTTGCCACGGCATCAGGTTACCGCGCTCCGGTGTTTTTCGAGTTGCTGGAAGAGGGTAAGATGACGCTGCTCACGCGCGAGGCCCTGGAGTATAAAACCTATAACTCACCCTATTATATCGGTTCTTACTCGCGGCTGGTGCTTGTCAACAAATATTTTTTCATGCAGGAAAACGGCGACATCGAAGAGTTTACGGGCAACAAAAATGACCTGCTCAACCTGATGGGAAAAAAAAGCGAAGAAGTTGAAAAGTATATTAAGAGCCACCGGTTAAGATTTGACGACAAATACGACCTGGCCAGGATCGTGGCGTATTATAATTCTTTATTCGGCGCCAGAAAGTAAATCTGAGATTGTAGATTTGCGCTCACAATCGATATTCGTACAACACATGAGTAAACCCCTGATCTTAGTTTCCAATGATGATGGCATTACCTCCAAAGGAATTCTCACCCTGGTCAATGTGATGAAGCAAATCGGCGACGTGCTGGTGGTAGCCCCTAACCGTCCGCAGTCGGGAATGGGGCATGCGATCACCGTCGGCGAAACCCTTCGCCTGGAAGAGAATTTTATCTTCGACGGGGTGAAGGCCTACGAATGTTCCGGTACGCCGGCAGACTGTGTGAAGATGGCCCGTCATCTCGTGTTAAAAGGGCAACGTCAGCCCGATGTTGTGGTGAGTGGTGTGAACCATGGGAGCAACACATCGATCAGCGTTTTGTATTCAGGCACCATGTCGGCCGCTATCGAGGGCGCTATCGAGGGAACCCCCGCCATCGGCTTCTCGCTGTGTGACTATTCTCACAAAGCCGATTTTTCGCATGTGGAAGAATATATCAAACGCATTACCCTGCAAGTTTTAGAAAAAGGTTTGCCCAAAGGCGTCGCGTTGAATGTGAACTTCCCGGCGAAACGCAACGAAAATTTAAAAGGTGTACGCGTTTGCCGCCAGGCTAATGCCAAATGGGTAGAAGATTTTGACCAACGCTTCGATCCGAACGGCCGAAAATATTATTGGATGGTGGGAAACTTCGTAAACTTCGATAAAGGTGAGGACAACGATGAATGGGCCATCGCCAACAACTACGTTTCGGTGGTGCCGTGTCAATTCGATCTTACAGCTCATGCGGCAATCCCCGCTTTTAATGAGGACTGGGAAATTCTTCGATAGGCAATATAGTCTGATTATACACTACACTTCTCTTCGTAGCTCAACGACATTAGTCCATAGAGACTTTGTCAACTTACCAGAAATATGGCGCTTTTTGTGTCGATTCCGCCGGCTGCGAGCTGCCAGGCTCGTAGCTTCAATCAACGAACCTTTCAAAAATGTCACGTCATGCATAGGATATTCTAAAACTTGACAAAGTCTGTAGGCATTGGATCGTAATTATGGCTAATGATTTTGAATCAGCAAGGTATTCCAGGTCAATGCGATCGTGATGAAGGCGATCAGTAGCAAAAACACCGCTACAGAATGATGTACGAACTCGTTTCTCTTGTTCCGCGAAGCCACAATGGCCAGCACCGTGAGTATAGAAAGCTGTGGCAACTGATCTCGTATAGCATAACCTGAAATAAGGACATTATCGATGATGGCCAGAACATCAAGCGAGATGATGAACAGGTATATTCTTCTGAAGTTTTGGTAGTAGAATAGTTTCAGGTCCACCACGCCATCTTTCCAATCAATGGGAAAAAGAATCCTGGCCAGGATGTAGAGGTTGACAGGGTAGAGGATCGTGAACAGAAATGTCGCCAGGCGCCAATATTTTAGATCTTCCATTTCGTAAATGATCCACCATTCCTGGATATGAATGATAAATACGAGGATGATCAGCACAAGGTGTGGCCAATAGATCCTGACTTTCTCCCAGCGGTGGATGATCTGCGCCAGGCCCGACACAATTTGTGTTATACCCATACCCAGGATGATGGAGATCAAAACCGTGACGTATTCAAAAGGAGAAATCATACGATGCCGAAATAGATTCGAAATTAATGATGTCAGGAGAATAACATTTGTCAGGAAACTTACGAAACCCGAATTCTGGTTCTCAGACCGGATCTACATCGACGATTATTCTCACGCTTCGATATTCTTTTACCCTGGAAAGCTGCTCGATCTTTTCCCGGATCAGACCTTTTAATTGTGATAAATCTCCTTTGTTGCGCGGGATCTTAATGAGAATACTCATTAAAAACTGGTTTTTGATCTTGGAGATCATAGGCTCGCCAGGTCCTAATACTTTGATACCCTGCAACACCGATCGAATCTCCTCCGCAAGGTGCTGCGAGGCGTCTCGGCAAACTTTTTTGTCGGTATGTTTTATGACGACCTCCAGCAGGCGAGTAAATGGAGGGTAAGCGTGGTGCTGTCGGTCGGCTATTTCGTGCTTGTAAAATTCGCTGTAGTTGTTTGATAAAATAAACTTCAGGATCGGATGATCGGGACTCGACGTTTGGATGATCACTTTGCCCGGCTTTTCCCTGCGGCCTGCACGTCCGCTCACTTGCGTTATGAGCTGATAGGCTCGCTCGTACGAACGAAAATCAGGGAAGTGCATCATGCGATCGGCATTAAAAACACCAACCAGGCTTACGCGATCGAAGTCCAGGCCTTTCGTCACCATTTGTGTTCCTACGAGAATGTCGGTCTCACCCCGCTCGAATTGTTCGATGATGGTGTCGTAGCCGGTCTTTGATCGGGTGGTGTCGAGGTCCATACGTTGAATGCTGGCTTCGGGGAAATGAAAATTCAATTCTTCCTCCAATTTCTCTGTTCCGTAGCCCACGGTTTTAATGCGTGTTGAAGTGCAGGTCGGACAATGATGTGGAAGCGATTCTTTGTATCCGCAGTAGTGACACACCAACGCGTTTCTAAATTGATGATACGTGAGACTTACCGCGCAGTTCACACACTTGGGTACCCAGCCGCAATCTTCGCAGTTCACTAAAGGGGAATAACCTCGACGGTTTTGAAAAATAATAATCTGCTCACTCTTCGCAAGGGTTTGTTCGATGTTGCTGAGCAACAAGCCGGAGAATTCACCCTTGATGGTTTTTCGTTTGCGTTCGTCGCCCATATGAGCCAGCACGATGTCGGGAAGCTGGGCTTCGCCGTAGCGCTTGTCCAGTTTTACCAGCCCGTATTTGCCTTGTTGCGCCTGGTAGTAGGTTTCTACTGAAGGCGTTGCCGATCCTAACAATACTTTGGCATGGTGAAGCTGGGCCATTACCAGCGCCACGTCGCGAGCGTGGTAGCGAGGTGCCGGTTCTTGTTGCTTGTACGAAGCATCGTGTTCTTCGTCAATAATAATGAGCCCGAGACTGTCGAACGGAAGGAATACCGACGATCGCACGCCTACTACAAAATTGAACTTGCCGTTCAGCACTCCGTTCCATACTTCCACCCGTTCATTGTCCGAGAATTTGGAATGATAAACACCCATCGACGCTCCGAACACTCTTTTGAGTCTTTGCACGATCTGGGTTGTTAATGCGATCTCCGGGAGCAGGTACAACACCTGGGCACCGCTGTCAAGCGCTTTTTTGATGAGGTTGATGTAGATCTCGGTCTTGCCACTTCCGGTGATGCCATGCAGCAACGTGATGTCGTGATGTTCGAAACTTTTGAATATCTCGGCTTGCGCGCGTTCCTGATCTTCACTGAGCAGCATCGCCGGATGTTCTTCATCTGCAAAACCGAATCGTGGCACCACCATCTCAAATTCTTCGAGAATGTTGTGCTTGATCAGCGTGGTAAGTGAAGATTCTGAGATATCGGCATCCACCAGATCTTTTTTGGCAATGCCTGTTTTGTTGACCACGGCATCTTGCAATACCGGAACCTCCTGCAGATACTTCAGCACCACGGTCTCTTGTTTGGGTTTCGAGGCAAGGGATTTAAACAGTTCTTCCAAAGCTTCCGGAGCGTTGAAGGCAGGTGTGAGCCTGATGCGCTTTTCCGTTTTGGGTTTAAATTTTTCTTTTACCTCTTCATACAGGATGATCGCTTCTTTTCCCGAAAGCGATTTCAAAATGCTATGAATATATTTTACACCAAGGAACTTGGTGATCTCCGAATAGCTCATGGCGTCATGAGCCAATCTTTTTAATAACATCTCTTCTTTTTCTGAGAAGGCGTGTGTGGTTTCTTCGAAGTCGAACGCCGGATGGATCTGTACCATAGATTCGCTCGAGAGCTTGAGGCCCGAAGGCAATGCTGCGTTCATGACCTCACCCATGGTGCAGAGATAATAGGAAGCGATCCACTGATAAAGTTTCATTTGTACATCGGTCACCGCCGGGAACTCATCCAGCAGTTCGAGGAGATACTTGGCTTCGTAATCTTTCGGGGGGTGTTCGTGAATATTGATCACAAGCCCGGTAACGATCTTTCGATCACCAAACTGAACGATGGCTCGCTGACCTGTTTTGATGTAGTCGTTCAGGTCTGCCGGGACGCGATAGGTAAACAGCTTCGGAATAGGTACCGGAAGGAGTAGCTCTGCGAAGTATGTAATCCTGGATTCTGCTTGTTCAAAAATTTCCACTTTCCCAAAATAATGGAAAAATAAGAATGATGGACCTCGAATTCAAATTTTACGTCTTTCCGTTGGCACGTGCTTCAGCCAACTTTCCTTTGTAGTATTCAAAAGCTTTGGCAAACATCGAGGGGTTTTTATAGCGGTTGAACTGGTTCTTCGACTTAATTAATAGTATAAGTTCAACGATTTCGTCATCGTTCATGTCTTCCAATCTTTTATTAATAACATGTCCGAATCGCTTCGAATCCAGTACCTTTTGCAAGCCGGCGACGCGTTCGCGAATCACATAGTCGAAACATTTGTTCGGCGGTGCAAACCGCTCCATGCCAAAGCCGTATTCCAGGTCTTGCAGACGCCCCGGCCATGGAATGGACGCAAGGCCTTTGTTCTTCTTTAGCTGAAGGTCGTATACGAGATCGCAAAAGCAATGGGGCCGAGCATCGATATGTTGATTGCGGAACAATATGCGCGCACCATAATTCAGAAACACCTGCTCGGACATGGTAGCGTTTACATGGCGAGGAAACAAGGCTGTATAGACGGCTCTGAAATTTTCAGGTAATGGTTCAGCCGCCAATATATCTTTCGCAAACACCTCCATCTTATCTTCAGGAACGTGAATCTCCCAGCGGGAACTGAGTAGCCAATAGCCAACTCCAATTTCCAACAGTGTTAATACGATGCTGCTCAATACAAAATATCCCAATATGCGCAGAAGCTTTCGCCAGCGAGATTCATTCTGGCTTGAAGGATGTCGCTTTCCTTCAGCGGTTATTTTAGGTGGCGTGGCAGGTTGACTCATGAGTACGCAAAATACCGGTTTTTCACTTAATTCAAGACTATAACGTCTGCCTTATCGCTTCCTGTACATGATGAACCGGAGCCTGGCAACTTTTGTGGTAGCAAACATAGATCGTTGAGCGATCCTGGATTTTACCTTTTCCCTCCAGCAAAGGTAAATTACTTTTGCCTGAAGTGCCCATGGTGAGGGCAAAAGGCTGGTAGGATTGATGAAACTGCAAGCTTAATTCATGAATATCGTCTCCGGCGAAGACCACTTCCGCCAGACCTCTTTTGATTTCCGTGTAAACGATGGCCCAATTCGACATATAATTGGGCTCGGCAACGATAAGGTGCTGAAGTGATAGGGTCATGCTTTCGGCTGTGTTCTTCCAATCTTCGCGGTCGAGCAGCGTGCCGAGGTGCAAGAGGTTCTGAGCCATCACCGAATTTGAGGCCGGTATCACGTTGTCGAAGAGCTCTTTTTTCGAGGCAATGAGTTTTTCACCGTCTTTTGAAATGTAGTGGAAGAAGTTGTCCGTAGCATCAAAAAAATTGCCTAATGTATGATTCATGAACAATTCGGCGCGGCTTGTCCAATACTCATCAAAAGTAACCTGATAAAGTTTTATATACGCCTGGATCACGTAGGCGTAGTCGTCGAGGAAACCTTTTGTATGCGAGCGGGCATTTTTAAACGAACGATAAAGGGTCGTTCCCTCGATGAGTTCATTCTCTAAAAACTGGGCATTCTTTAGTGCGGCTTTCAAAAAACGGTTGTCGCCTGTTGCCTTGTGGGCGTCGGTCAGGCCCGTGATCATCATGGCGTTCCATGCGGTGATAACCTTGTCGTCGAGTGCAGGCTTGATACGCTTATCGCGCACGGCAAGCAATTTATCTTTTGCGGCGCGTAGTTTTTCCGACCATGCTGCGACGTCGAGATTGAACTTTTTGAGGAATGTATTGTCAGGCTCGCCACGCATAAGGATATTATAGCCGTGTTCCCAATTGCCATCTTCTTTTATGCCATAATATGACGAGATCACGTCTGCATCTTCTTTTAGAATCTCATCGATCTCAGCTTTTTTCCAGAGGTAGAATTTTCCTTCCATGCCCTCACTGTCGGCGTCGAGCGCGGAGTAGAAGCCGCCATTCACGTGGGTCATTTCGCATTGTAGCCATTCGAATGTATCCAATACAATGTTTTTAAATTCTTCATCGCGGGTCAGGGTATAGGCTTCGCTGTATAAACTCATGAGCTGCGCATTGTCGTACAACATCTTTTCGAAATGTGGTGCAAACCAATAACTGTCTACTGAATACCTTGCAAAGCCACCGCCGATCTGGTCATAGATGCCACCCATGGCAATCTTCTTTAAGGTGAGCGTGATTTGATCGAATGCTTCTTGATTTTTGGTGATCCTGAAATAACGAAGCAGCCATAACCAGACAGATGGCATGATGAATTTTGGAGCTTTATCCAATCCGCCCCAGGTTTTATCGAAGGAAGCGGCAAGCTTGCCATAGATGGCGTCGAGGTCGTGCTGAAGTTCGGTAGCTTGCGGAGCTTGTTTGAAGCGATGAGTGTCTTGTGTCGCTAAATGTTTAGTTAACGCGTCAGCAGACTCTTCAATTTCCTTTCTCTTTTCAATAAATGCCCGGTTGATTCCCTGCACCACCTGTGCCCATTGCGGTGGAGGGAAATAGGTGCCGCCATAGAACGGCTTTTGATCGGGGGTGAGAAAAACATTCAGCGGCCACCCGCCATGGTTGCCCATGGCTTGTATGGCCTCCATGTAGATTTGGTCAATATCGGGGCGCTCTTCGCGATCTACTTTGATACACACCAGGAATTCGTTCATAAGGGCGGCCATATCTTCTTTTTCAAACACCTCACGTTCCATCACATGACACCAATGGCACGATGAATAGCCGATGCTTACCAAAATGGGTTTGTTTTCCTGCTGGGCCTTTGTTAGCGCCTCTTCACCCCATTCGTACCAATCCACTGGGTTGTAGGCGTGTTGAAGCAGATAAGGTGAGGTGGCGTGGATGAGCCGGTTTGCTTTTCTGGTTTCGATCATGGTTGTGTGTCCTTGTGTTGTCATTCAATGAGCTGAGATCGCAGAAGGCTCATTTCTTCTTCAACATTGACGAAGGATTTTAGTTCTTCCAGCCTTTTAATCGTGGTTTTGATAAACTGCTGGTGACTGGCCGACGTTGGGTGGAACGGCTTGTGCGCTATCGCCGAGCGAATGTTTTCCCAGGTTTTTAAGAATTCATGGGTTTCGGATTTGAAGTATCGTTCGCCGAATTTTTCCCAGATATAATTTTCAGCTTCGGTTGTTGGATGCAGCATGTCGGATTTATAGAAGCGATAGTCACGAAGATCGTCGATCATCATCTCGTAAGCCGGAAAATATTCAACGTCGGCGAACTTCTGGCAGATTGAGTGGCAACTCAAGAGCAGAACCGATTTGCTAACGTTGTTAAGTTCCAGCGTATCTTTAATATGCCGCACCGGGCTCACTGTTAAAATGATCCTGACGTCGGCGTTGAGTTTCTTTACGCTGCTATAAAATGTTTCGAAAGATTCAACAATCTCTCTTTCCTGAATGAGCCATTTGTTAAAAAAGGCAGCGGGCATCTTATGACAATTAGCCACGATCTCGCCGGTGTCCTTCCGGGTGTAGACCCATGCGCTGCCGTAGGTGATGAACAGCCATTGTGCATGCTTCAGAAAGTTGTGAGACGTTTCTTTGATGTTATCGATCTTGCGGTGAAGTGTTTTTTTGTCGAGTGCAGATATCTCGGAGTGAAAATCAAAATGGAAGTGCACGTCTTGATGGTGATGAAAGCTGTGGTCGGCGACGGGCTCATGGGGATGAACGGCGAAACGCAGACTTTTGTGAATGGAGTGGGGATTGTATACGACACCAAACGGATTCATCAAGCATTTGAATTTGTTTTGAGTCAACCGTTTGCCGATGGCATCGGCAAAACAAGAGCCTATAGTGAACACAGGGCTCAAAAGATCGATTGCATGGCGTGAGGGAGTGACACTAACGTCTGTTCGGAAGCTTGTCATAAAAAATATGTTACCGCAAACACTTGAAAATTTCGCACTTTTTGAGATACTTTACCAGCTGGTTGTAAAACATACCAAAAGTAGGAAATGCCCGCCAGGAGCAAGCATTTGAAGCGGTATGAATTTGACGGCTCTGGGCATCGTAAATTGTTTATTATTTCATGTACACAATTCCAGAAGTCAATTTCATAAAACTAAAAACCGATGAGTAACGACCTTAGCGCCTTCGAAAAGATTCCCGTAAACATTTTTAACACCTCAGAAGAAGCCTCCAAGTTTGTGGCCCAGGAGATAGCGTCGCTGATCAAAAAACGCAAAACCGAAAACAAGCCTGTCGTTCTCGGTCTGGCCACCGGCTCAACACCCACCCGACTTTACGCTGAGTTGGTGAAAATGCATAAAGAGGGTGGTCTGAGTTTCAGCAACGTACACACTTTCAACCTTGACGAATATTATCCCATGCAGCCCGACGCGCTGCAGAGCTACGTGCGCTTCATGGGCGAACATTTGTTCAACCACATCGATATTCCCAAAGCCAACATCCACATTCCCGATGGCACCTTGCCGAAAGAAAAAATAGCCGACTTCTGCCGCGATTACGAAAAGCAGATCGACAATCTTGGCGGTATCGACATTCAAATATTGGGCATCGGTCGTACCGGTCACATCGGATTTAACGAACCCGGATCGTCAGAAAAATCATTAACACGACTCGTTACCCTCGACCAAGTGACGCGTATAGACGCGGCCAGCGATTTCTTCGGCGAAGAAAATGTACCCCGCAAAGCTATCACTATGGGAGTGGGCTCAATCATGAAAGCACGCAAAGTGTACATGATGGCCTGGGGCGAAGGAAAAGCAGCCGTGATCAAAAAAGCTGTTGAAGGCCCCGTAAGCGATCAGATACCTTCTTCATTCCTCCAAAAACATCCTGATTGCCTCGTGGTTTTGGACGACGCTTCATCGTCGCAGCTCGTACGCATCAAAACACCCTGGGTGCTCGATAGTGTAAACTGGGACGACCGCCTCATCCGAAAAGCCGTGGTATGGCTATGCCAAACGGTAGGAAAACCTGTGTTGAAGCTTACCAACCACGACTATATGGAACATGGCATGGGCGATATCATCACCGAATATGGATCGGCCTACCAGGTGAATATCAAAGTATTCAACGATCTGCAGCACACCATCACAGGCTGGCCCGGTGGAAAGCCTAATGCCGACGATTCACACAGACCCGAGCGCGCCAATCCGTTTCATAAACGTTGTATTATTTTTTCGCCACACCCTGATGACGACGTGATCTCCATGGGCGGAACATTCATTCGCCTGGTGGACCAGGGACATGAGGTGCACGTGGCCTATCAGACTTCCGGCAACATCGCTGTATTTGACGACGACGCCGTGAGATTCGCCGACTTCGTTCGCGACTTCAACCAGCAGTTTGGCCTCAGCAAAGAAGATGGTGAGAAATTCTACAAGAAAATCGTAAAATCGATCAAGGAAAAAGGACCGGGAGAAAACGATTCTTCAGAAGTATTGACGATCAAAGGTCTGATCAGAAGAGGCGAAGCTAAAGCCGGAGGTCGTTATGTGGGTATTCCAGACGAACAAATGCATTTCCTCGATATGCCGTTCTACGAAACCGGGGCCGTGAAGAAGAAGCCCCTGAGCGAAGCTGACATTCAAATTATCGTAGACCTTATCGAAAAGATCAAACCTCACCAGATCTATGCGGCCGGCGACTTGTCAGATCCGCACGGAACGCACCGCGT
>JBMOKS010000297.1:0-9080 GCA_049324355.1 Bacteroidota bacterium | reverse complement strand
CGAGGCGGTAAAACGCCTCAAAAACAAAGATTACATGAAAGACTGCTGGGTGTGGTTATATCGTGGTGCGTGGCAGGAGTGGGACATCGATCAGATCGAAATGGCGGTACCGCTGAGTCCGGATGAATTGATGAGAAAACGCCGCGCCGTGTTCAAACATCAGTCACAGAAAGACAGTGCCATGTTTCCCGGCAGCGACAAGCGCGAATTCTGGATGCGCGCCGAAGACAGAAATCACGCTACAGCTCATGCCTATAACCAGCTCGGCTTGGCGGAGTACGAAGCGATGGAGGCTTTCGTCCGGTATAAATTCTAATTTTGTTCCTGGTTCTTTGCTCCTCGTTCCCTCGTTTGCTCGTTCCTGGTTAACATCAAACGAAGCAAAGAACCAGAACTTCTTCCTGCATTTGTACTTCAGAACTAGCTCCCCTATAACCTTGAACAAGGAACCAAGAACTTTGAACATGGACCGTTGAACAAAGAAGTGTGGAACTTTGAACTTAAATCCCTTTCTTTGTTACATTCAAAAATTGAAGTTATGAGATCATTTGTAATTTGTATTTGTCTGGGTTTGGTAGGGCCTGCTTTTTCTCAATCCAAAAAGGAATTGCAAGCGGAGGTTAACAAGTTAAAAGCGGAGATCGAGCAATTGAAGAAGCCTAAAGAGGCAGATCTTGGTGACGCGCACAAAAAAGCCTGCTACGGTATTGGAATGATTATCGGTTCTAATATTAAAATGCAGAGTCTGGATTCTATGAATGTTGAGGCGATTGTTGCCGGTCTCAATGACGTCTTGTTGAATAAAACAACGAAGTTCGACCGGGCCGAAGCTGACAGGGTTGTTCAGGACTATATGATGCGGGCGATGGAGATCAAAAGCAAAAAGGCCAAAGATGAGGGGCAGGCTTTCCTGGAAAAGAACAAGGCCGTAGAAGGTGTAAAGACTACCAGCAGCGGATTACAATATAAAGTGGTCATGGCAGGAACAGGGAAATCACCTGTGGCCAGCAATCAGGTGACGGTGCATTATACGGGCAAACTGATCGACGGCACGGTGTTCGATAGCTCGGTCGAGCGCGGACAGCCGGCAACATTCGGTGTGGGTGAAGTGATTTCCGGATGGACCGAAGGATTACAATTGATGAAGGAAGGCGACAAGTGGATCTTTTACATTCCTTATGAATTGGCGTACGGCGAGCGAGGCGCTCCACCGCAAATTCCACCATATTCAACACTCGTTTTTGAAGTAGAACTGATCAAGGTAAATTGACATTATTCATTCTTCGCGAATGGATCTGAAAATCATTGCTTTTGACGCTGACGACACCCTATGGGTAAACGAACCTTACTTTCGCGAATGTGAGAATAGGTTCTGTACCCTGTTTGAAGACTACTTGCCGCAGCATACCGTGGCGCGCGAACTGCTTCAAACCGAGATCAAAAACTTATCGCTCTACGGTTACGGCATCAAAGGATTTATTTTGTCGATGATAGAGACGGCTATGCGCATTTCCGACAAAACCATCTCGCTCAACGTGATTGAGAAGACCATCGAAGAAGGGAAGGAGTTGTTGCAAAAGCCCGTAGAGATCATCGATGGTGTGGAGGAGGTGTTGCATGCGCTCAAAGGAAGATACAGACTGGTGATGGCTACCAAAGGTGATCTTTTGGACCAGGAAAGAAAGCTTAAAAAATCGGGGCTCGAACACTATTTCCACCACATCGAGATCATGTCGGATAAACAGGAAGCGGATTTTAAAAAGCTCATCAAACATCTCGATATTAAGCCGGAGGAGTTTTTAATGATCGGCAACTCGTTGAAATCAGACGTGTTGCCTGTGCTCAACATTGGCAGCCATGCCATTCACGTACCGTTTCACATCACCTGGGAACATGAACGGATCGAGACCACCATTGAACATGACAACTTCCGCCAGGCAGAAAGCATCAGGGATGTCCTTGATTTGATTCAATAAATTGTTCAAAATTTCATGTTCATGGTTCAGGGTTAAAAATCCGTCAACACTAAAACATTGAACTTAGAACATTGAACATTGAACATTGAACGCTGAACATTGAACGTTGAACTTAGAACATTGAACTTCGTAAATGTTCCAATAAAATAAAAAAGCCATCCTGTTTCCAGAATGGCTTCTTCATTAGTTCTTACAGCGAATTATTCGCCTACCACTTTCACTTTGATTTCGTGCTTCACTTCTTTGTGAAGATCAAGTGTGGCGGTGTAAGTGCCCAGTTCTTTCGGGCTCTCTTTCAGTATTACTTTCTTACGATCGATATCAAGACCTTTTGCCTTGAGGGCGTCGGAGATCTGGAGTGCTGTTACAGCACCGAAGATCTTACCGCTTTCACCGGCTTTAGTCTTTAATTCGATGGTCAGTTCGCCAACCTTAGCAGCCAGCGCTTCTGCATCTTGTTTTACCTTGGCAGCTTTGTGAGCAGCCTGGCGAACGTTTTCGTTTATTAATCTTTTGTTTGAATCGTTGGCAATCAACGCCAGACCATTCGGGATAAGGAAATTGTTTCCATATCCGGGTCTTACTTTTACGATATCGTTCTTATAGCCTAGGCCTTGTACGTCTTGTTTCAAAATCACTTCCATGTTCGTTGCTTTTAGAGGTTAACGATTACTTCAATGAGTCACCAACATAAGGAAGGATAGCCATATGACGGGCACGCTTTACAGCCTGTGCTACTTTCTTCTGGAACTTCAAGCTGGTACCGGTGAGTCTCCTGGGGAGGATCTTGCCTTGTTCATTGATGAATTTCAACAGGAAGTCAGGATCCTTATAATCGATATACTTGATACCGTTTTTCTTAAAGCGGCAGTACTTGGGTTTGATCTCTGCGCGCTTGATGGGTTCATTCATTAATGTCATGCTTCTTGTCCCTCCGCTTTTTTAGCTTTTCTTTCTTTGTTTTTGAATTCGCCTTTGCGTCTGCGCTCATTATACGCAATCGCATGCTTGTCAAGCGCAGTCGTTAAGAAGCGCATAATGGACTCGTCTCGTCTGTACTCGGTTTCGAGTGTGTTGATCACTCCTGATTCTGCGGTAAATTCGATGAGGTTGTAGAAGCCAGTTGACTTTTTGTTGATGGGATATGCCATCTTCTTCAAGCCCCACTGCTCAGTGTTGATGATGTCAGCTTTCGCCTTCTTCAACACCTTCACGAACTTATCGACAGTATCCTTTGCCTGATCTTCAGACAAAACGGGATTTAAAATGAATACCGTCTCGTAATGTTTCATATGTGTTTAAGATTTTGAGCCTGCAAAGGTATAAAAACCAGACCGATATAAAAATCCTGGGCCAAAAAAATGCCTATGGCTTAACTGGGAAAATCCCTAAAATTGGCCTGTTTTCAATGGTTTTTACAAAAAAGCAGGTTTCCGCATAAATGCGCGCTACTTTTAATGAAAAATCCGGAAAACGATGGGAAAAGCGCCTAGAATCAACTGCCTGCTGGTAGGAGCCCTAATGCTCCTTTTAACGCGGACCTCCGTCGCGCAAGCCCCCTCTCATGCCAAATGGGATCAGCTTCTCAAAAAATACGTTGGGGTTGACGGCCGGGTCAATTATAAGGGCTTTTCCGGCGACAAAAATAGCCTTAACGCCTATCTCCAGGACCTGACCAACCATTCCCCCGACAATCGATGGAAAAAGAACGAAAAGCTCGCCTATTGGATCAATGCCTACAATGCTTTCACGGTGAAACTGATCGTTGACAATTATCCCTTAAAGGGAATAAAGGATCTAAATCCCACGGTGGCGTTGCCCGGTGTGAACACAGTTTGGCAGAAACGTTTCTTTAAAATAGGACCAAAGGAAACCAGCCTCGATGACATCGAGCACGAAATCCTCCGCAAACAATTTGACGAGCCCCGCATTCACTTCGCCATCAATTGTGCCTCGGTCTCGTGTCCGGTATTGTTGAACGAAGCTTACACGCCTGATAAAATCGAACAGCAACTTCAACAACAAGCCATAAGGTTTGTCAACGACCCCACCCGAAACATAGTCTCGAAGAATGAGCTTCGGCTATCGCAAATATTCAATTGGTTTACAAAAGATTTTACTAAAAAAGGGACACTCATTGATTTCGTAAATCAATACGCCAAGGTGAAGGTTTCTAAAAATGCCAGCCTAAAGTTTCTGGAATACAATTGGAACCTGAATGAGTAGGAACGAGGTACGAAGAACGAAGAACGAGGAACGAGGTACGAAGAACGAGGAACGAGGAACGAAGAACGAGGTATGAAGAACGAGGAACGAGGAACGAGGAACGAAGAACGAGGTATGAAGAACGAGGAACGAAGAACGAGGAACGAGGAGTGACTCATGACGAATACAAATAGGCCAATCCATTTATTCCGCACCAGTCATCCCACCTCCACCCATGCCTTCGGGTTATGAAAAGGGAGTGGTTTCTATTTCACGGAAAATTCTCCCCTTCCCATCATATAGTCGTCGGTGTAAATTTCCAAAATGTAATTTCCCGAGGTGTAATCCGAACCTTTGTCGTACAGGAAGGTGAGCTTTTGTTTTGTGTTATCAAATAAGATCTCTTGGCTGGCGGTGTAGAATTCTTCTTTTCCATTAAAGATGAATGTGCCGGAACCTCGTGCTACGTCGAATAGCACCTGACCATTTTCATCGATGATGCGGATCATGATCTTTTTCCCTTCAATGGGTGCTACGTTGTTCTCAGCGATATTGAATTCAACCTTGATTTTTTTGATCTGACGGGCTTTGAATGGCGATTCACGCTCTTTGTCGCGATCGTTGAGCGCCACGATCCTCACGTTCTCCGCTTTCAGCTCCGAAGCAATGGCTACTTTGGAGGCCAGTTCTTCCTTAGATTGACTGAGCCTGTTGATGGAATCGCCTAACTGGTTTTTTTCTGTTTTTAACGACCTGTTCTCGGTCAGCAATTCTTTGTTCACAGACTTCAGCTTGTCGATTTCTTCATCTTTTGTTTTAAGCAGCAATTCGTAGCCCTCAACTTTGTCTTTCAATGCTTTGATCTCTTTGCCGGTGGCGCGCTTGTTACGTTTTAACTCGGATTCGATCTCTGTTTTTGCCTTTTCCAGGTCGGCAACATTGCCACCTAACTTTTGTACTTCTGCGATCTTCTGATCGAGCTCGGTCTTGATCTCGTTCAGGCGCTGCATCGTAGTAGCGAGTTCTTCTTCCGTGGTGGTAAGTTGAGTTTTAACTTCCTGTTTTTCCTGCGAATCCAGATAGATTTTCACGCCCTGAACGATGATGACAATGGCCATCAGGGCAATGATGATGGACGTTTTATTGTTCTTTTTAGCTGCTGTTTTATTGACAGAAGTAGTGTTCTCAACGTTTTCGCTCATGGCTGGAAATAGGGTTCGAGGGCAAAAATAAGTTATATCGTGCTGTAATTCAATGCTTAAAATTGTAGGACAACGTGTTGTTTGTTCAGTGATGGATCAAAAAAAGCAATTCCACAACGAAAAAGATCAGCTGAACCATAAACCAGCTTGTGTCCCCTGATCTTCTCCCAGGCCAATGCCATTTCCCGGGAATAGTGAATGTCGTCTATAACCAATACGCTGCCGCTGTGTACTTTGGCGAAGATCAGGTCGGCATATTTTAAAGTGGGGTAGAACCGGTGATTGGCATCAATAAAAACAAAGTCGACTTTTCGGATCGATTGCAGATAGGACGATAAAGTTGTATCGAGGTTGCCAACAATGAGATCGATATTTTTAGCGCCGGCGAACTCAAAAGTGCTCCTGGCGGTGTTGGCTATTTCCGGAGAACCTTCGAATGTCGTAACGCTCGTATCTTTTCTATGGGCGAGGTATAAGGTGTTGATTCCAAATGCAGTGCCAAGCTCCAGGATAGTTTTCGCATTAAAGTATGAGATCATGCGCGCATACAACGACGAAAAATCGGGGCGACTCAAAGTTCTTTTGGCGATGTCTGCAATACTTTTTTTCTGAAGCGTACCAGAACCTCCAGCGCCGAGGTCGACCACCTCGATGCTGCCCTGATCCTGCAGAAGTTTTTGTCTTAACGTTTCTATGGATGCTGCTTCGCGAATACCATTCTTAGCCTTCACTACTTGGGTGTAAAAATCAAAGAAGAATGGTGAATGAAGTGAATGCTCATCTACGGCATCGAGCCAATAGTTGAAGTACGATTTGGCCTGAAAAATTTTGTTAGCCACTCAGTTGAGGCGAAGGGGCGCTATCATTGTAAACTCCGGGATGTTCACTTGCATCTTAGTGCCGTCCACCACACGTTCCATCAAATAAGTTCCCAACATTTTGCCAATGCCGGATTTCAGATTGCAGCCTGAAACGTATTGATGAGTCTGTCCGGGTTCAAGAACGGGTTGCTGGCCAACCACACCTTCACCTTCTACTTCGCGACTGTTGAAGCCAGCGTCGTAGATGTGCCAATGGCGACGCATCAGCTGAATAGTGTATTCGTTCTGATTTTCGATGGTGATACGGTATGTGAACACATAATGGTATTGGCTGGGACTGGAATATGCAGGCTGATACTCCGTTTCTACCGTAACCTTAATGCCCTGAGTAATTTCCGTAACCATATGGATCAAAAATATCAATTTTTTAGAACTTCAACTTTCATTCTTTCAGGATCATTTCAAGTTGCTGAAAATCAAAATGTTTCATTTTAAAATCGGTTCACTTAAAAGGCCGCTTTTGTCCGTTAACCGCTAATTTTTATTTTGCCTCCTGACCTGAACAAAACCCATGGATGTAAAAATCGCGCCAACCTGGAAAGCACACTTAGCCGAAGAATTTGAAAAGCCTTATTTCCGCGAGTTAACAGAATTCGTGAAGTCAGAATATCAGTCGCAAACGATCTATCCGCCCGGAAAAGAAATCTTCAAAGCGTTCGATTGCTGTGATTTCGATTCCGTGAAAGTAGTTATCATAGGACAAGATCCATATCACGGCGTGAAACAAGCCAACGGACTTTGTTTCTCAGTTCGTGACGGTATCAGGTTTCCGCCTTCTTTGCTCAATATTTTTAAAGAGATCAGTGCCGACCTGGGAAAACCCATTCCCCAATCCGGAGACCTCGAGCGATGGGCCAAGCAAGGGGTACTGTTGTTAAATGCCACGCTTACAGTAAGAGATTCGTCCCCCGGCTCGCATCAGAACAAAGGATGGGAGACTTTCACCGACGCGGTGATCAGAAAAATATCACAAGAAAAAGAAAACGTCGTATTCCTCCTGTGGGGTGCTTATGCCCAACGAAAAGGAGAGGTCATCGACCGGAACAAACATCTGGTATTGGTATCGGCACACCCATCGCCCTTCTCGGCAGACCGCGGATTTTTCGGTTGCAAACATTTTAGCAAAACCAACCAATATCTTAAAAGTAAAGGTTTAGCGGAAATAGAGTGGTGATTCGTTAGCGATGCGCAAATGCCTAGTCCCTAATGCCACCTTACAACGAAGGGAATCATTGTCTGTTTCTGACGACTTTGCCGGGCAGCGGCCAGCGTTACTCCATCATTTTGAAGAATCCTTTCAGGGGGTTTGTTGAAAAAACCGGCTAGAATTCCTTTCATGGCAGCGCAGGTTTGTCAGGAAGAGAAATCCGTTGTGAAGAGAAAGCACACCCGGAAATTGCACAGCCCAAACGGCTTTGCTACATTTATTGCGGAGCCCACTTCATTCTGCATCTAGCGAATGGTGGGCTTTTTTTTTTAAACCCCGCATAGATATGAACGCCAAGTCTGTTCTTAATTGGATCATTAATCTTTACAAAAACTACTATTTCCTGATATTACTTATCGTTGGCCTCGGTCTTGTTTATATGAACTCCTTTGTCAACAACACCAGCCTGGCCTACGTGGCAAATGCGATCCTGACCAGCGGAGTTTTTACTGCGGCCCTGAAGTCGTTTCAATACACAGAGATATTTAAACAGGAATTAGGTAAGGTCATTAGTAATAATGAATTCCTTGAAAATCTTAAGGAGAAAAGATTGGTTGAATTATGGAACGACTGCACCCTTGTTCTCTGTGAGCGGAGGTTTCCGGAAATTTCTCACGACCTCTTTAAATTTGTTAGAGACAACTACCTCACCAGAGGGCTGGACTATTACTACCCCGAAATTCAACTCACCATTGAACTTGACTATTTCAAGGGCAACAAGATGTTCATAGTCTCTAAAGAAACGTCGCTCATCAAAATCAAGTCAATGAGCAAAGATCCGATTACCTACCGTTTCGGTTCCATGATCGACAAGATGAGTGATCTGGGTATTGACGAACATTATCGATTGGAGGAACTTTATGTAAATAACGAGAGGCAATTGATTAAGCCGGTTCCCGAGCCTGTTGAAGGAAATAAGCTGAAAGTACTGGTGGAATTGCCTTTGAACGGAGAAACCGAGTATAAGATTATGAAAATCGAAACTAGAGTAGAGTCGTTAAAAACTAATAGCGACTTTCTGTCGTTTAAGATAAGCCGGCTGACCAGAAAAATGCATTTTAATGTGAAGAATAGAACAAGTTTAAGGCTGGATTATGTACCTTTCGGTACCATCGGCGAATTCAGTGATGACAAGGAAGCCGCAAAATTGCATGGCTACGATATCTCCAAGGTAAGTACCGGCTTTGTCATGATTGGCCAGGGATTTGTACTATTACTGAAGGAATAGTAAATTTCGAATTGCAATGTTTATGAACAAAGGTCACGAAGTCTGGTTATAAGCCGCCATTGGCTCCAACGACTCAAAATGCGGCATTAATTTCCTCGTAGCAGACGTTCCCATCTACGTCTTTCGGATTTTCAATTGCTCCGAATTGCAAAACAAAACCTGCCTGAATAAGCCCTGCCGGTTGACTTATACCCATTTTTTTAAGGAAATAGTCCAAAACACCACAACAGTGTGCCAAACCCTCGAAAATCGCCACCATTTTGGCTAGTTGATCATTTTGAAGAATCGTTTCCAGCGGATCTTGTTAAAGAAGCCGGCGTTCTTGTCGATCGATAGCCAGATGAAGAAGGCTTTGCCCACAATGTGATCTTCGGGTACAAA
>JBMOKS010000296.1:7062-19392 GCA_049324355.1 Bacteroidota bacterium | reverse complement strand
ACCTATCAACAGGCTGTAGCCCACGGTGATCACTCCCGCAATGGCCATCACCATGATCACGATCAAGAAAAATCAAAAAGCGATCACTCCACCGCTGATCAACTCTTTTTTCTTAGCCATGTTGCCAACGCCGATGTGATACTGAAGCACGGATCCATCGACAATCCCTTCAAGAGCAAAAAACCTCTTTTGGCAGTACTGGCAACCGAGCTGTTTACCACCATTGAACTGACGGACCATCAAGTTTTTCATCCGCCACAGGATGATAAGATCCTTATTTTAAAACTCCAATCCTGGCGCGCCCTACGCGCACCCCCATCTTCTTTGGCCTGACTATTCCTACAATTTTTGGAATAGGCCTTCGCTTCCGAAGGTAATGTTCGCGTGCTGCGTTTCAACATCTTACATTTTATTATTGTCAAAAGTTTTAGGGGGTCACAAGCTCTTAAAGGCTTTATCAAACATCAAACAAAAGCCATGACCAACAAGTGGAAATTTATTTTGCCATGGGGGTTGCTGTTTTCATCACTCTGTACGGCCCAGCAGGTTATTTCGGAAGCGGAAGTCCTATCACTTGCACTGAAAAACAGTGCATTGATGCAGGTATCCGATCTGGAAATTCAGCAGAATAAATATTTACAGAAAACAAGCTTCAATCTTTCCAATCCTGATGTGATCGCCGAAAGCCCCACGGGTGAATTCTATGCTGTGGGAATTCTTCAGTCCGTCGAATTTCCGTCAGTATATGTTAAACAACATCAACTGCGCCGGCAGGCGACAGCTCTTTCTGAAAAAGGGAAGGAAGTTGCCCGTCAGGATGTATACCGCGTGATCAGGACGCTTTATCTGAATCTGCAGTTTATGGAGTCTCTCCATGCACAATTAAAACTTCAGGACAGTCTTTACTATCAAATGAGCATCAACGCGGCGCGTCAGTTTAGCGCAGGGCAGATCGATTATTTAGTGAAGACAACCGCCGAAAGTCAATATGGAGAAGTACACAATAAATTTATTGAGACACAGGCCGATTACGAGACGCTGCGCAATCAGATAAAAGTCTACGCCGGCATAGCGGGTGATTTCAAAGCCACCCCACTTTCGCGGCTAAGGGACGAGGGTATTCAAAACCTTGTCAATGACTCTTCGCTGCTGGCAGAAAATCCGTCGCTGGAGTATGCGCAACAGCTCAGAAAAGTGAACGCTAAAACACTATCGCTTGAGCGAAACAAAACACTTCCGGGATTGGTATTCGGCTACCTCAATCAGGGACCTAAGAACACGCCAACATATTATCGTTTTCGTGTTGGCTTTACCGTTCCGCTTTGGTTCTGGCAGTACGCGGGAAACATCAAAGCCGCCAAAACGGCTGTTCAGATTGCCGAACAAAACGTCAAAGCTCAACAACAGACACTCACGGCAGAAATGTATCAGGCCCTGGGCGATCTTAAAAAATTCGATTTAGCCCTTCAATACTACGAAACGAAAGGCCTTCAATACACTGACGACATCATCAACGCGTCGCAGCGTTTTTTTGAGAGCGGACACACCGACTACACCAATTACCTGAGAAATATCGACGAGGCCTACACCATCAAAACCAGGTACCTCGAGACGCTCAGGAACTACAACCAATCTGTTATCACGATCAACTATTTAACTGGAAAATTATGAAAAAGATCATCATCACCATTTTACTGATGTTGCCCCTGGGCGGTTTCGCCCATGAAGGGGATAGTCACAGTCACGAAGGTGAGCGCCAGGCCAGTGGTGTTAAATCCTATTTTTCTACAGAAGCTGTTTCGGATAAGTATGAATTATTTCTCAAGTACGGTCCGATACATCCCGGTGAAGAAGCTGTGTTGCGTCTTTTTCTCAGTGAATATCATTCCAACAAGCCGGTCGACAGCGCCAAGTTAAAGGTCATATCCAGGGAAGATGGAAAAATAAACTTTGTTATTTCAAGAATAGACCGCGGTTACTACGAGATCAAGGCAACCTTTCCGGAAGCAAAAAAATATTCGCTTGCTGTCACTATAGAGTCGCCATTGGGCCCGGACCTGTTGTTGCTGCAGGATATCGAGTCCGGCAAGGAACTTCAAGCGGAAGAGGAAACGCAAACAGTTGTGTGGGCCAATCCTTATTTGATTTTCGGTACGGGTTTGTTGGCCGGGCTTGCTGCGATGTTTCTGTTGATGAGAGCACGATATCGTAAAGTTGCAGCTGTGTTTATGACAGGCCTGTGCCTGCTGCCGACAGCCAACTGGCAAAATGCCGTTGCCCACGAAGGCCACGATGACGACAGCCAAAAAGGAAATAATTTTTCCAATGCTTTCGAGGTTCCTAAAGAAACTCAGTTTCTTTTCGATGTTTTCACTCAGCCGATCAAGCCCGGCGCTTTCTCCGAGACCACCAAACTTTTCGGAACGATCATTCCGGCATCAAACGGGCAAGCCAACGTACAATCGCCCCAGGTGGGCAGGGTGCTTTCTCTTCATGCTCAGGTTGGTCAGAAAGTTTCCCAAGGGCAATTGTTGGCGATGATCGAACCTACCATCGATGCCGGAAACCTTGTCAGCATTCTGTCTGAAAAGAACAATGTGGAAGCCGAACTGGAGGCCGCTAGAAAAGAGTATGAGCGATTGAAGTCTATCGAAGACATCGCTGCGAAACGTGATGTGGCAGAGGCCGAAGCCCGCTATCAAAAAGCGAAGGAAAATCAAAAATTGTTTCAAAGCCTCGAAAGTGGCAAGTCAGGTCAGGCACGCGTGATTGCGCTCAAGTCTCCGATCTCGGGCATCGTAGGCAATTTCACTTTCGCCGTAGGCGCCACAATCAACGCCAACGAAACATTGTTTACCGTCACCAATCTCTCCCGTGTTTTTGTAGAAGCCCAGGTATTTGATAAAGATGCCGAACGGGTGAATCGTGGAAAGAACTTCGTTGTAGAGTGCGCTACTGCCGATACTCACAAAACTGCCGAAGTAAAATTGCTCGCGTCTGCACAGTCCATCAATCCCACCAATCAAACGCAACGGGTGATCTTTCAAATGGAAAATCCACATGGCGATTTTAAAATTGGCGAGTTCGTAAACGTGAGGGTTTTTGATGCCGGTGAGTCGCGAGAGATCACGTTACCCAACGGCGCTATCAGCGAGATCAACGGCAGACCGGTAGTTTTTATTAAAGACGGCGCCGAACAATACAGTGTTTCTTATATCTCGGCCGGCCACAACAACGGCACTTACACGCTCATCAACAAAGGTGTGGAAGAAGGCGAACGTGTTGTGGTGAACGGAACTTATCAAATGAAAATGATCTATTTAAATCAATAAAATCAACTAAAACGAAATGATAACACTTAAGAAAATAATCAATCCCCGATCGCTTGCGATTATGTTTTTTCTGTCGCTATTGATTGCCGTAACGTCATGTGGTTCGAAACACGAACATGCTGATGACCACGAAGGCGAACACGACCATGCCTATGCCTGCCCGATGCACCCGGAAGTAACAGGACACGAAGGCGATAAATGTTCTAAGTGCGGCATGAACCTGGAGCTTGTGAAAAAAGAAACAGATCAACATGAATACTTTATGGCCTTTCAAGACACACCCGCAGTAGAGGCTGGTAAGACCGCGAACCTTTCCTTTACGCCGAAGATCAAAGGCCTGGAAAACGAAATGGTTCCGCTCGACATCCAGCACGGTAAAAAACTTCACCTCATTGTGGTAAGCAAAGACCTGTCTTATTTTGATCACATTCACCCGGAATTTCAGTCAAGCGGTTCGTATGATATCACCGTGCTGCCCAAAGATAAAGATTACAGCCAAGGACGTTTTGCCAACGAGACCAGGTTTGAAAAAGGTGGTGACTATATTTTATTTGTCGACTATCTCCCTACGGGCGCTTCGCATCAACTCGAAAGAATCGAACTGAATGTAGCCGGCACACCTTACGCGCCGGCAAAATTCACTACCGAAAAAACCACGGGCAAAACCGACGGTTACGATGTATCGATCGTTCCCGACGGCGGAAAATTTTTCAGCGAAGGCACGATGCACATAGCGGGTATCATCAAAAAAGACGGTAAGGAAATTCCTGCCGATCAATTTGAAAACTACCTCGGTGCCAAAGCACATGTTGTGGTGATCAGCGAAGACACGAAAGATTACCTGCACGTGCACCCGGAAGTAGTTGCGGGCCGCCTTGACCTTCATACTTCTTTTGGCAGGCCCGGCATTTTCAGAGGCTGGATGCAATTTCAAACCAACGGGCAAGTGCACACGGCTGACTTCACTATTAAAGTAGAAGAAGGTAAGGCACCCGAAAGTGCCCATGGCGGTGATGACGCGCACTAGTGAAACACATATTGAATTCGCATTTTGTTTTGAAATAATATGCTCAATCGAATCATACACTTCTCGCTCGAGAACAGATTGTTTGTCATCGCTTTCGCGGCTTTGTTGCTGGTCTATGGAACTTTCACGGCAGCCAACCTTCCGATCGATGTGCTGCCCGACCTCAACAGGCCCCGGGTAACGATCTTCCTCGAAGCGAATGGCATGGCACCGGAAGAGATCGAAACACAGGTGGCACTACCGGTAGAGACCGCCCTGAACGGCGCTCCCGGTGTCGAAGTGGTGCGAAGCAGTTCGGCAATCGGCATTGGCATGGTCTTCGCCGAATTCGATTGGGACACCGATATCTACAGGGCACGACAGCTGGTAGCCGAAAAACTTCAGACGGTAAACTTGCCCAATGGCATTACACCCGTCATGGGACCCATCAGTTCGGTGATGGGACAGATCATGCTGGTGGGCGTAAGCGCCGATTCAACGCTACCGTCGGAATTAAGAACGCTTGCCGATTTTGCTATCCGAAGGAGGTTGATGAGCATCAAGGGTGTGGCGCAGGTTATTCCGATCGGTGGAGAAAGATTGCAATATCAGGTATTGATCTCCAGCGACAGGCTCAAACAATATAATCTTACCATCGAAGCCGTTGACAATGCGCTTCAACTTTCGAATCAAAATACTACGGGAAATTTCTTCGAGCAATATGGCTCCGAGGTGCTGATCCGCAATGTGGGGCGGGCCAATACACTCGAAGATCTTGCCGGCACCGTGGTTGCCAACAAAGAAGGTGTGCCCGTACTGCTTTCGCAGGTAGCGGAAGTAAAATATGGAGCAGCGTTAAAACGTGGCGATGCCAGCATCAACGCGAAACCCTCCGTGATACTGACGGTTGAAAAACAACCCGGCGCCAGCACCACCGAACTAACGGATGAAATTGAAAAAGCGCTAACGGAACTGGAAGGCACGCTGCCCCCCGATGTAAACCTGAACCCGCACATCTTCCAACAGAAAAGTTTTATCGTCAACTCGCTGCAAAATGTGGAAGAAGCTTTGCGCGACGGTTTTATACTGGTCATCATTGTTCTCTTTTTGTTCCTGCTGAATTTCCGTACAACGATCATCACGCTTACGGCCATCCCGCTATCGCTGATCATCACGGCAATCGTTTTTAAATGGTTCAACATTTCTATCAACACCCTCACTCTCGGCGGTTTGGCAATTGCCATCGGCGAATTGGTGGATGACGCTATCGTGGACGTGGAGAACGTTTTCCGGAGGCTGAAGGAAAACAAACAACTTGAAAATCCGAAGCCGGTGCTGAAAGTGGTATACGACGCGAGCAGCGAAGTACGAAATTCTATTGTTTATGCCACCATTATCGTGGTACTCGTTTTCATTCCGTTGTTCTATATGCAGGGAATCGAAGGAAAGATTTTTGCACCCCTTGGTATTGCCTATATCACTTCGATCGTAGCATCGCTTTTGGTATCGCTAACCGTAACACCGGCATTGTGCAGCTACCTGCTCAAATCTGTTGGCCAGAAAAACGGAAACAACAAGCCGGAAAGTCGTTGGCGCAAGATATTGGACTCCCAGCACGCCGAAGACTCAACACTGGTGAAGTGGTTGAAGAAGGAAGACACTAAACTATTGCATTGGGGACTGAATAATTCAAAGCTTGTGATCACGGCTTCGGTGATTCTGATCATAGCTTCCATGGCAATTGTCCCTTTTTTCGGAACTGAATTTCTTCCTCCTTTCAATGAAGGATCTTTTACCATCAATCTCGCTGCTCCGGCGGGCACGTCGCTGGAAGAAAGTAACAAGATTGGCATGCTTACAGAGAAGCTTATTTTAAAAGTGCCGGAAGTAGAATACGTGAGCCGCCGCACCGGCCGGGCAGAGTTGGATGAACACGTGGAGCCAGTCAGCAGTTCGGAGATAGACGTGGCGCTGAGGCCCGATATCGAACGATCGCGCGATGAAGTGCTTGCAGATATTCGTGAGAAGCTAAGCATCTTAAAAGGTGTGAGCATCAACGTGGGTCAGCCAATTTCACACCGGCTCGATCACCTGCTCTCCGGCGTGCGCGCGCAGGTGGCTATAAAACTCTTCGGACAAGATCTCACTGACCTGCGAACCAACGCCGGAAGAATTCAAAGTATCATCAGCACCATTCCCGGTGTAGTGGACGTTCAGATCGAACGCCAGGTCATGGTGCCGCAGTTGCTGATCAAAGTGAACCGCGAGGCGCTTCAGCGTTATGGCATTCAAGCCGGTAAAGTAGCACAAGACCTGGAGATCTTTTACAACGGAAAAGTCGCCGGACAAATACTCGATGGCCAAAAAACCTTCGATATACTGCTACGAACAACCGATGCCGAACGGAGCAACATCGAAAACATTCGCAATACCATGATCGACACCCCCGAGGGAAATCTGATTCCTTTAGAACAAATCGCTTCCATCGAATTTACCAACTCCATCAATTCTGTGTGGCATGAAAACACTCAAAGGAGGATTGTCATCTCATGCAACGTTCAGGGCCGCGACCTTGGCAGCACCGTCAAGGAGATCCAGCAGCGGGTGAATAGCGATCTGGAATTACCGGAAGGATTTTTTGTAGAATATGGCGGACAGTTTGAAAGCCAGCAGTCGGCGTCGAAACTTATATTAGCCTTGAGCATCTTTTCTATTGCCGGAATTTTCCTTGTTTTGTTCAGCCATTTTAAATCATCGAGGATTGTATTACAGATCATGCTAAACGTTCCATTGGCTTTGATCGGAAGTGTGGTGGCGGTGATCCTGACCGGTGGTGTATTTTCTATCGCCACGCTGGTGGGTTTTATTACGCTGACCGGTATTGCCTCGCGCAATGGTATTATGATGATCTCGCACTACATTCACCTGGTGGAGCATGAGGGCGAAAAATTCGGAAAAGAAATGATCATTCGCGGGTCGCTGGAAAGATTAGTACCCGTGTTGATGACGGCCCTTACGGCGGCTTTAGCCCTCATCCCCCTTACGCTCGATGCGCAGGCAGCCGGGAAAGAGATTTTATATCCGGTAGCGACCGTGATCCTCGGCGGACTCATCAGCAGCACCCTGCTCGACATGATCGTTACACCGGCCGTATTTTATGTGTTTGGCGAAAAAGCCCTGGAAACCTATTTTAAGAACCTGAATAAAATCAATCTCGAAGAGAAAACCTTACTTAACCCTACAGCATAATTTACCTATGGCTAGAAATAAACAATACTTTTTCCGGAAGGCCCATCGATATCTCGGGTTATTCATTGGCATTCAATTTCTAGGATGGACGATCAGCGGCTTATTTTTCAGCTGGAACAACCTGGATGATGTTCATGGCGACAATTTGCTGCGACCCGCGCCGTTCCTATCAACCGCAGTAGCCACGGTTTCGCCTTCTGAAGCGATTCGGGAACTACTAGCGATGAGGCCGGTAGATTCTATCCATTCCATCCACCTCATTCGTATTCTCGACAAACCCGTTTACCAGATCGTTTATTTTTCAGGCCACAGCGGCGAAGGCATGCACCATCACGTACACTACGCTTTGGCAGACGCCACCACCGGGAAACTACGACCCTCGCTTACAAAAGATGAAGCGGTAAAAGTTGCGCTGGAAAACGTACGAATGGGGGCCACCGTTTCTGAAGTAAAATATCTTGAACAAACGAGCAAAGACCACGAATATCGCGAGCGTCCTTTGCCCGCATGGGCGGTGTCGTTTAGCGATCCGAAGTGCACAGCATACATCAGCGCGGAAATGGGAACGTTTCAAAACATTCGTCATGACCAGTGGCGCGTCTGGGATTTTCTGTGGATGTTCCACACGATGGACTATGAATCAAGAGATGATATCAACAACTGGTTATTAAAGATCTTTTCTATCGCAGGATTGGTCACCGTTATTTCCGGATTTATTTTGTTCTTTATGTCGTCACGCACCTTGAAGAAAATTACCGCCTAGCTTATGACCACCACAAAACTCGTTGCCACAGTTGCAATAGTTGGTGTTATATCGCTGACCCACTGCCAGTCAAAAAAATCGGACGACCATCAACATGCTTTAAGCAGCGAGCAAACACCGGCTGACACCTTAAACAAAAGTCTGCCCCGCGAGGAGCACGCGCAAATTGGCGCCGCACATGTGATGATCACGTATCACGCGCCCGCAGTGCGAGGCCGGGTAATCTGGGGTGGGTTAGTGCCCCTCGGGCAAGTGTGGGTCACTGGCGCACACCATGCAACGACGCTGGAGGTCAGCAAAAAATTCAGTCTGGGCGAGCAAGCCATAGACGCCGGGAAATATGCGCTGTTCACTATCCCCGGTGAAACCGAGTGGACCGTTATCATCAACAAAAACTGGGATCAGCACCTCACCGATGAATACGATCAGAAAGATGACATCGTCAGGATCCGTGTAAAGGCCGACGCATCTAACCCGGTTCACGAACGGTTAAAATATTCCGTCACACCAACCGGCGAAAACATGGCAGAGCTGGCCATCCGATGGGCAAAAGTTCGCGTAATGATACCATTTAAAGTGCTGGAATAGCATCGTCGCCATTCGCCATCAAAATAGACATGAGGGATTGGTGGTCATTTGTCATTAGTTATAGAGAAAGGCATTAGGTTTCGTTCTTTCAAACTTCTGTCCTTAAATTCGTCATTATAACTCGTAATATGAAAGTTGTTATTATTGAAGACGAACCTCTTGTTGCCCGGGATCTCGAGAACCTTCTCAAAAAAGTTGAGCCAGCTGTCAATATTCTTAAGGTTCTATCCAGCGTGGAGGCTGCAAAAAAATGGTTTACGAACAACACCCCACCCGACCTTATTCTATCTGACATTCAACTTTCAGATGGCATTAGCTTCGACATTTACGAGAATCTTCACCTCACCTGTCCTATCATTTTCACAACAGCTTTTGATGATTACGCCATTCGCGCCTTTAAGCTGAACAGCATTGACTATTTATTGAAGCCAATTGATGCCCAGGAGTTGTCGGCAGCCCTAACGAAATACAAATCGTTGAGCACCGAAAATATTTTAGCTGAGCAGCTAAAAACCCTGATCGGAAATTGGGGGCAACCTCCTCATAAAAAATATAAAGAGAGGTTTCTCACGCTTCACCGCAACACATTAATTCCCGTCACACACAACGACATTGCATATTTTCATAAGGAAGAACTCATCTACTTGCAAACGGTCAGCAACGAACGGTACATCAGCGAGCATCAGACTATGGATGAGATCGAAAGCCTGATCAACCCCGAGACTTTTTTCCGGGTGAACCGGCAGTTTATCATACACATTCAATCGGTAGGTCGCGTCAAGACCACACACAAGGGGCTGACGGTACAACTCAAGGCGCCGTTCAACAATGAGATCGACATTAGTCGCGAAAAAGCTACGGCTTTTAAGCAGTGGTTGGGATAACTTTTTTTTCACCGTGCCCGTGTGAAAATTTTTCGCCTTTCGTTTCCCCTCGCGGAAAAAAACGTTATCGGAAATTTAGGGTACTTGATAAACGGCACAAATAACGATCGTTAGGAAACATTTTCTCCACTTATCTTCCTTGTGCGAAATCAACATTTGATTGCGGTCAGCATTTTAATTATTTAACTTGTCAGGCTTAAAAAATTAATTTTTGTCTCCTTGAAAAAATTCACAACGTTCTCATGCATTGTCGTGAGTAGCCTGTGCGCAAAAGCCCAGGATCTAAAAGCTTATGAACAGGTGATACCCGGGTCGACCGGCAAATTTAAAATGGTGCCTATCCCCTCCGGAAGTTTTACCATCGGGAGTCCGGCTGGTGAAAAAGGTCGCGATGCGGATGAAGGTCCACAAAGGAAAGTTGAAGTCTCTGCCTTCTGGATGGGCGAGCACGAAGTGACCTTCGCTGAGTGGGACGCTTTCTTTAAAAACATGGATGTTCCTCAAACTAAAAATATTGAAGTTGACGCCGTATCTCGACCCACAGCGCAATACATCGATCTTACGTGGGGCATGGGTCGCGACGCAAAAAATCCAACCAACAGCATGAGTCAACAAGCTGCCATCATGTATTGCAAATGGCTCTATCAGAAAACGGGTGTATTTTACAGGCTTCCCACAGAGGCCGAGTGGGAATACGCATGCCGTGCCGGTAGCAATTCAGCCTATCCATTTGGGAGTGACTCCAAAATGCTGGTCTCGCATGGATATTTTAAAGACAACAGCCAGTCGAAGTTTCGCAAAGTAAATGAGCTCAAGCCCAACGCATGGGGCCTGTACGACATGCTGGGTAATCTCAGCGAATGGACATTGGACCAATACGATGGAGGCGCTTATCAAAAGCTTGGTGATAAATCAAAAAATCCTTTAACACCTCCCGCTTCGAAATATCCGAAGGTGGTAAGGGGAGGATCGTATGTGGACGAAGCAAAAGAGTTACGATGCGCTAACCGGATAGCCTCAGATGCTTCGTGGAACAAACGTGACCCGCAGATCCCGAAAAGTAAGTGGTGGCTTACCGACGGCATGTTTGTGGGGTTCAGGATCGTGAGACCTGCACAGCAACCTTCGAAAGAAGAGATCGAGAAGTTTTTCGCCAGTTATCTTAAATAAACCTTTAAACCGTCTTTTTATGGACAATCAATTATCAAAACAATCGCGGAGAGATTTTGTGAAGCAATCTACGCTGCTGGCCGGTGGGTTAATTGCGATGCCCCTTGCCTCGAAAGCCGGATACTTCAACTCCGTCGACGACACGATCAAAGTAGCATTGATCGGCTGTGGTGGCCGTGGCACCGGCGCCGCCGCCCAAGCCCTGCTGTCGGGTCAGAATGTAAAACTTGTTGCCATGGCTGACGCCTTCCGCGACCGCCTCGAAGGCTGTTACAAAAACCTCACGGCAGACGACAATGAGGATGGCAATGTAAAAGACAAAGTAGCCGTTACCGAAGAAACCAAGTTCGTAGGCTTCGATGCCTATCTGAAAGCTATTCCATTGGCAGATGTGGTAATACTGGCAACGCCTCCTGGTTTTCGTCCTATTCATTTTGCTGAAGCCATCAAACAAGGCAAGCATGTATTCATGGAAAAACCGGTTGCTACCGATCCCGCCGGCGTGAAAAAAGTTTTAGAAGCTGCGGCTGAAGCCAAAAGAAAAAAATTGAATGTAGTGGTTGGCCTTCAGCGCCACTATCAAAATTCTTATCGTGAATTGTATAAGCGCGTAAAAGACGGCATGATCGGCGAGATCACCTCCGGTCAGGCGTGGTGGAACAACGATGGCGTGTGGGTGAAGATGCGCGAAGCCGGACAAACCGAAATGGAGTACCAGATGCGTAACTGGTATTACTTCAACTGGCTTTGCGGCGATCACATCACCGAGCAACATATTCACAACATCGACGTGATGAACTGGTTCAAGGGAGCTTACCCGGTGAAGGCCCAGGGCATGGGTGGTCGCCAGGTGCGAACCGGCAAAGAGTTTGGCGAGATCTATGACCACCACTTCGTTGAATTCCACTATGCCGATGGAACGGTTCTGAACAGCCAGTGCCGCCATATCCGCGGAACTTACGCCATTGTTGACGAGATGATCGTTGGAACCAAGGGTGTAGTGAAATGTGGCAAAGCGGAGATCATTGGTAAAAAGGATAAGTCGCTGTATCACTATGACAGATCGAAAGAAAATAATCCCTATCAGACCGAACACGACGAGCTTTTTGCCGCCATTGCCAAAGGTGAATATAAATTTGATGATGCCGAGAACGGAGCCAAGTCAACCCTGACATCGATCATGGGCCGTATGGCAACCTATTCCGGCCAGGTAATGGAGTGGGACAAGATCCTGAACTCAGGCATTAGCATTCAACCCGCGAAGTATGCCTGGGATGCGCAACCTCCTTCACTACCCGATAGCAACGGAAACTATGCTATTGCAACACCGGGGATAAC
>JBMOKS010000296.1:0-7052 GCA_049324355.1 Bacteroidota bacterium | reverse complement strand
TTTTTTTCTTAAATATCAGATCCGTTTTAAGAAAGGCTGGCCTCATGGTCAGCCTTTCTTGTTTAGTAGTCGTTGTAATTATGGCCTGTAGCTTTCAAATTACCCGACTCACCATTAGCTTGCAGGGTTAATCGTTAAAAATCTCATGTCGTCACTTTTTTTCTGGAAAGACTGGTCGAAGCACTATCGCTCAATAGCCTATATCGCACTGGGTGTGTTTATCTTCTCCCTGTTATTCTTATGGTTCGGCTATTTTCAGGGCCCGAATGGCGTGATGCACTGGGAAAGGATACAAGAACAAAAGGTAGTCGAAACTACTGTACATCAATTCAATCTCGGACCATTTGAATTGCATATCCCGGGCGAAAGTTATGTGATCTTTGAATACCTGCACGGCAGTCCGGTTACCCACAATATCACCGCCTCTTGTATTTTTCTTTTTATCCTGGCTGTTTGTTCCTGCCTGTTACTCACGGTGATCACCACACTGGAGAAACTATGGTATTATGCGGGCATGGGGTTGTTCATTCTTTTTGTCGTAAGCCTGCGGCTGGAGGTATTAGACCTTTTTTATATCCATAGCATTTATGTGCCGGTGGTTGTGCTGCTGCTTTATGTAGTGCCTGCGTTTTATTTCAAAAGTTTCAGACCTTCTACCAGCTTCCCTGCACGGTTGATATTCTTTCTGTCGCTGACGCTGGCGTTGGGCATCACTATCTATTTCTTTTCGGCAGCGGAATTTCCGATGATTCATATGGCTGTCACTGCCTACACGTCTGCGCTTATCCTTTCCGTTTTGTTTATACTCATGGTCGCGCACGAGATCGTGGCATCGTTCGTATACGTCGCCAGCCAGGGATCGTCTAAAAGCCTTCGGCATTTTCTGATCATCAGCGCCATTTACCTGGCCAACGTGCTCATTGCCGCACTCCACGAAATTGGTACGATCAATTGGGATTTTATTTACATTAACCTTTACCTGCTGCTGTCCATCTCTGCGGTGTTGGGCATATGGGGTTTCCGGCAGCGCGAGTCCCAATATGAAAATATCATTTCATTTCATCCATTTGGCTTTTTTCTCTTCCTGGGCCTGGGGGCAATCTGTTTTGCTACCACGGGGCAACTATTGGGCAACGCCAACGATGCCTCGCTGAAGATCATCCGCGACATCATCATTTTCAGTCACGCCGGGTTTGGCATTATTTTTCTCACATATGTCATTTCCAATTTTGTGGTGATGATGGCCAAAAATATTCCAGTTCACCGGCTGCTGTATAGACCCCATCGCATGCCCTATTTTTCATACAACCTGGCAGGCCTCATCGCCATGCTGGCATTTATTTTTTATTCCAACTGGCGCGAATATGTTTACCATGGTCTCGGCGGCTTTTACATCTACGCTGCCGATTTGTATAGCCTTCAGGGTAATGATGCTTTCGCAGAATCTTTTTATGAGCAGGGGCGTAACTATGCGTTTCAGAACAACCGCGCCAATTATGCCCTGGGAACGCTCAAAGGTTCGCGGTTTAATTTTGACGATGCCCATTATAATTATGAATTAGGCAACGACAAACGTCCTACGGAGTTTTCCCTGGCAAACGATGGCAATCTTTTCTTGTGGGAGAGAAACTATTTCAAGGCTATCGAAACTTATCGCAAGGGGTTAAAAGTGATGCCCGGTTCGGCGGTGCTGCCAGCCAATCTGGCTTTCGCCTATAGCAAAGTGCATCGACTGGATTCGGCTGCCTATTACATCAGCGAAGCCCGTGAGCATCATTTAACACGGTCTACGGCCGAGATAAACTTTTTCGCCATGGCCGCAGCAGAGACCATACCTGTAAACACCGATTCGGTAGTCAAATTATTCGACTCCTCCTCACCCGCCGTGATCAGCAACGCACTGGCACTGGCCACACTGATGGGACAGACCTTAGACATGAAACTCGATCCGTTGAAAGAGAAGTCGCTGGATCTTTTTTCGGCAACCCTGCTAAACAACTACATCATCAGAAACGCCAGGACTCTGGACACAACGTTTACCAAAGAAGCATACCGCATCGCCTCCGACTCAGTCAACACATCGTTCAGCGAAGCGCTCAAGGCATCACTGGCGTACGGATACTACCATCAGGGCAATGTGTATAAAGCCCTGGAGATACTTGGTGAACTGGCCTATATCAGCCAGGACTATCAGGGCAAATTCAATTACATCATGGGCCTATGGGCCCTGGAACAGGACAATCCCGAAATTGCCTCCAGTTATTTTACCTATGCCATCGCCGACGACTACAAGGACGCCAAACTTTACAACGCCATAGCGCTAACAGAAGCAGGCAAAGTTCAAAATGCAGTAGTCGCCTGGGACACTGTGGCCCAAAGTGATGACGCCGAAAGGAAAGAAATGGCCGCCCGTATCCAAAAAATATTAACGCTCGACTCACAGGACGCACTCGCGCTGGACGACGCCGAGAAGTATCAATTTTGCCGCTATCGTCTCGGCAAAAGCGATACGATATTGTTCAACCGCCTGGCAAATACTTTTACCAATACAAACTACAAAGCACAAGCCCTGTTAGATATGGCCCGTCGCCAGTATAAGGCAGATAACATGACGTCGGCCATTTGGTATATCAACCGCATCAGCGGACTGGAGCTAACGGACAAAAAGTTATATGAGAACGTTCGCCACACGGAATTGCGCATGCTGGCCTCGCGAAGGGAAGTGAGGTCACTGGCGCAGCAGATCAACCAGGGCCTTACGTTTGAGGGGTCACGTAGTCTAGACAAAATGTTGTACACAGCACTGATCAGCGAATCAAGTGCCGACATGGCAACCGCCAAAAGGTATTACGAGATCGTCGGTAAATCAAATCCTTATTTCGAAGAGGGTATTATGGCTGCGGCCAACTTTTTCAGAAATCAAAACCAATCAGACCTCAAAGCTTACAACATTCTGGTAGAGGCCATTCACGTGAATTCCAACTCGATCCGTTTGCTGAAAGCCTATGCAGCAGAAGCCGCAAGAATGGGTTTTGAAGAATTCGCGATCAGCGCGGCGGAGCGGGCGAGCGTGCTGGAAGCGGCACAGCGCTAAGCGCGAGGCATACGCTTGGCATGCTTGGGGTGGATATGCTTGCCGGGCTTTTTGCGGCCATTTGCCTCTGCAGCCTCCTGTTTACGCAGCTTTATATTCTCGCGTATCACCTTCCAATAATCTTTTCCGTAGTCGACAAATATTTCAGCACCAGCCGGTATATCTCGTTTTGACTCGATATAGGCTTTTACGCCGTCGGTAATGTAGTCGCTGTTGTTGATAACACCCTTGATCTTGACCAAACCGCGCGCGTCGTTAGCATAACGAGCCAGCGCTTTTTTGTAGGGCAACGCATCGATCACATGATTGCGGTTCACATAAAATATATAGCCGTTCTTACCGTCTTCGTCTTTTACATCTTTCCAGGTGGAGATCCGGCCTTTGTATTCTACAATTCGGGTGCCTTTGGGGATGAGCTTCTTTGTAAACAAACCCATGCCTGCATTGGGAAGTGTTGACTTCTTGACGAATAGCTGTTTTTCGAGTAGTGCCATGAAAAAATTGCGATAAATCTTATGCCTTGTGAAAAAGTGCGTGAAGATAAATAAAATATTCAGTCGCCAACTTAAAATCTGCAAATAACGATAACCGGGTGCTTTTACGCCTCTACTCTACTCTACTCAGAAAGTCGTTCATCAAGGGGCTCTGCATTTTCGGAACCGACACCTATCAAAACAAATTGACCAACTCTTCTTTTATCGATGATGTGCGACCTTCAGAAGATCAGAGTCCCGGAAAACCGGTGACTCTGATCGGGGTCGCGGGTGCTTTTACGCCTCTACTCTACTCTACTCAGAAAGTCGTTCATCAAGGGGCTCTGCATTTTCGGAACCGACACCTATCAAAACAAATTGGCTAACTCTTCTTTATCGATGATGTGCGACCTTCAGGAGATCAGAGTCCCGGAAAACCGGTGACTCTGATCGGGGTCGAATCAAAATCAGTAAATTCGATTCATCGTTGGGAGGAAGAGTTATTCATGGAAGCACAGTGCTGCAGGTGGCCTTTTATAACCGACTCTCCTGTGATACTTGCCAAGTTCCAGGTTGGTCCATTGTTCTAAAAGTCTTTAATTTATCGACATCTATTTCAAACCACGTTGTTTTTTTTGTCAATTTAGATGGATCGTCAGTCGTGTGAGTCCCAATTGTCAGACTCCATTTTTTTGTAAGAAAATTATAACTCGATTTTTCAAAATCCATCGTTCTCCGCGTAACATACTCTGCGTCTGCTCCAATCAATAAAAACTGATTTTCCTGAAATCGGAATTTGTAAGTATAGAAGTAGAAGTTGCCATTAATGTAGTCAAACGAAAATTGAACCGTCAATACACCGTTTTCAATTGTCATCAAATTAAATGGATCGCCATGAGTAGGAGGAAAATTGTAGTCAATCAGCAGTCTGGTATTAGACTCTGATAGTGCATATTTATTACTGACGTTTTTAAAGGCAATAGCAATAATTCGTGGCTGTGCTAAGTGTTCGTCTCCATTATCATCTTTTACCACTACACTGTCCTGCCTTTTAATAATAAAAACTTTATCAACTCGGTCGTCTTTATTTAGGTCTCCCTGTATAGAGTCTGACACAAACCAACCTTTTGGTGAAAAATCTTGAGCGGAATGGGCTTCATTTTTAAGTGGCGGAAATAGGTAGTCCTGTCCGTATGAACTAATTGTCAAACTCCAGAATAAACAGGTCAGAATTTTTTTCATAAATAGGTACCCCATATGTATATCAGCCATAATATGACCAATGCCGGATTTATATCTATTTTGTTTTATTCCATCTCAAATTCTTATGCGGGATTTTAGCGGGAAAGATACATCTCTCTACCACAAATCGGCCCGATCTAAGGTAAATAAAATAAGATCTTTTAATGTTATAGCAGAGTCTCCTGAAAGGGTCTGCTTTACTGACGAGCCTCGAACTATGAGCTATGAGCTGCGAGTTTTTTCTCGAAGCTCATAGCTGTCAACCCGCGGCCGCCTGAATCGGCGAGAGAGCGCCGTATTCTGAAAAGTTGAGAAAGTAGGGCTACTTGCTCAATCCCTAATTCGCCGCCTTCCTAATGTAAACGTTGCCGTATTTCGACTCAAAGCTATATCGTGGACCCGTACCGGGTTTTGCTGTGACGTAGGTGTGAAAATCTTCGTTCTTGAAACTTTCGCCGCCGAACTTCACATCCAGGTTGGTATAGATCTCACCGTAATTGGTTTCGGCAATCACTTCGCCCGTAGCGCGTTCTGTCAGCGCTGCGTCAACACCGCCGTAAGTTGCTTCTACTGTCAGCGGGCCCTCGAAGCTTTTGATCTCTACCATGCCATATACCGACTCTATGCGGGTCTCTATGTTCTTCGGCACTTTGATCTCCAAAAGAATATCCATGTCCAGTCCATAGTTCATCACATCATAACCTTTGCCATGCTCGGCCTGGTATTTCTTCAACTCGGTTTTGTCTTTAAAGATTATCTTTTCGCCGTTGCGGATGATCGTAATGCGCTGTGGCAAACTCTTCATGTTTTTTATGTAGGCATTTATCGACAGGCTGGTACCGCTGGTCGATCCTTCGATGGTAAACGCGTCATCGTGTTCGCCGCTGTTGATGCTTATAGATCCTTGAATAGATACTTCATTTTTATCCCACGTGGTCACGCGGATCAGCTCGGGATAGTCGAAATGCATGGTGATGCGTTGGGCTCCCTGCATGGGAAATGTTTTATTCAATTGGGTCTGAGCATACTCCTTGAGTGGTGTTACCAGCGCGACAATGAGCAATATTATTTTTGTTTTCATACTAAGCCATTTTAGAATGATGAGGGAAAATCCCCTCCATCTTTCCTCAGAGGGGACAAGAGCCATTTATTTTTTTCTGAGATACACGTTATTGTGTGTAGACGATAGCTTGATATCTAATCCGCCACCGTTCAGTTTGCCGGTAACATTGTCGCTATATTTTACCATACCTCCGGCTTTCTCGATTTCAATTTTGAAATCGGGGTCTACAAAGATCTCCCCGTAGGTGGTTCCGAGTTTCATATTGGCTTTTGTAGCCACCGGCAACGCAGCATCCACATGGCCATGAACTGAGACCAGTGAAACCGGGCTCTTCAATGTCGCCCCCAGCGACGCCTCAATATCACCATGCACCGTCTTTATCGACATCGGACCGGTGGTGTTGCTCAACACTACGCCACTGTGAACGGTAGAAACCTCAAGTTCGCCTTCAAAGTTTTTGATCTCCAGTTCATCACCGTAAGGTGACGTATGGGAGTATGCCACAACTACACCTTTAGGCACCAGGATTTTAATTTCGGGGCCATCCATTTTTTTCAGCTGTTGCACTTCTATCACATTTCCTTTATCAACTACCGACAAACCGAGACCGGTGTTGTCTTCCAAGCCCATGCTGCTGATAGCACGCAAACCTTTGGCCCGTCCGTCGTCGTCGCGATCATTGCCGCGGGATGAGAAAATGATCTCGCCGCCAGGCGCGCCTTCGATGGTAACATGATTAACTTCGCGTATCTCCAGGCGTCCCGTACTTTTGGCAACTTTATATTCCTGAGCTTGCAGTGCTGGCACCGCAATAAAGGAGACGAGAGAGACGAGCGCTGCATTGACAATTATCTTTTTCATTTCAATTGATGATTTACTGATTCAACTTTAATTTTTATAAAAAATCGCGCGACTTTGTTACTACCTGTTACTTTTTGCGGAGATAGATCTTACCGTAGTTGGCACTTAAGTCGATGATGGTGCCGCCACCATTGATCTTTCCATTCACTTCATCGTCATATTCGATCATATCTCCCCGGCGCTCCACGTCGATCTTAAACTCAGGCGCCACAAAAATTTCACCATACGACGTGCTGAGTTTCAAATTTGCCTTCGTAGTGACTGGTATGGCAACATCCACGTGACCGTACACCGAGACAATGGAGATCGGCCCTTTGAT
>JBMOKS010000295.1:0-2173 GCA_049324355.1 Bacteroidota bacterium | reverse complement strand
CTACGGCGTGATCCGATGGCTGCTGCCGGTCGTTCCACTGGGTGTAAAAGAATGGGGCATGACCGCCACCATCCTTTCGGTGATCGGCATTGTTTACGCATCGTGCCTTGCGCTAGTTCAAAAAGATCTGAAACGCCTCGTTGCCTATTCTTCCATCGCGCACGTGGGACTTATTGCTGCGGGAATCTTCACCTTGAATAAAATTGGCATCCAGGGCGCGATCATTCAAATGGTAAGCCACGGGATTGTTATCGTCGGTTTATTTTACATCATCGACATCATTATTTCCCGTACAGCGACGCAAGAAATAGCCAACCTCGGTGGCATTAGACTAGCCGCACCAATCTTCACTACCGTGTTTGTTGTGGTTATGCTGGGTAGTGTGGCGCTCCCCTTAACGAGCGGATTTGTTGGAGAATTTTTGTTGATCAACGCTGTGTTCCAATATCACTACATCATTGGCGCCGTAGCCGGACTGACGATGATACTGGGCGCCGTGTATATGCTGAGAAGTTTTCAACAAACCATGCTTGGCGAAAGCAATAGCTTTACCAAAGGATTTATTGACCTGGATACTACAGAAAAAATGGTATTGTACCCGATCGTTGTCATGATCATCGTAATAGGCATTTATCCTGCTCCGCTTCTGAAGATATCAGAAGCTGCGGTAGATAACATCTATAACATCATGGTAGGCTATCAGGCTGCAAATTAGGCATTGGGCACTGTCACTGGTCAATAGAACGAACTTTTGAACTTTGAATTGAGCTTTAAGCTTTTTGCTTTTTAACTTTAAAAAAATGAATTCAGTATTTGTACTTTCAGGATTGGGCATCTTTTCGTTGCTGGCAGAGATCTTCAACTTCAGGAGAATTCTGTTTCCGATCGTTATCTTAGGACTCGCAGCCTCTGCCCTCTTACTGGCGCTGGATTGGAACACCGCAGTATCGTACTACAGCAACATGCTGACCTTCGACAATTACGCCGTGGGTTTCAGTACAGCAATCTCCATTGTTGCCTTGTTGTGGTTCCTGATGTCAAAAGATTACTTTGAAAACAATACACACGTTACCGACCATTTTGCGCTCATTCTCTTTGCGCTGGTAGGTGCGGTGTTTATGGTGTCGTACAGCAACATGGCCATGCTCTTCCTTGGACTTGAAATCCTTTCGATCTCCCTGTACATCTTGGCAGGAAGTAAAATGACCGACATATTCTCTAACGAAGCTTCGTTCAAATATTTTCTCATGGGATCTTTTGCCACAGGATTCCTGCTCTTTGGCATCGCCCTGGTTTACGGCGTAACCGGATCATTTGATCTTCAACAGATCGCTCGCGTGATCGTATCGCCACCAGTCGATTCAACTGCATTGTTATATGCCGGCGTTTTAATGATGCTGGTAGGGTTGGCATTCAAAGTTTCGGCAGTTCCATTCCATTTCTGGGCACCCGACGTGTATGAAGGCTCTCCCACCGTTGTTACGGCCTTCATGTCTACTATCGTTAAGATAGCTGCATTCGCAGCCTTCTTCAGACTCTTTGCAACCTGCTTTGGCCCGGTGGCGCCACAGTGGGTCGATGTACTGCAAGTCATTACGATGCTCACCTTGCTTGTTAGCAATATCACAGCTGTATATCAACACAGCGTAAAAAGAATTCTGGCGTACTCCAGTGTTGCCCACGCAGGTTATATGCTGATCGCGCTGGTGTCGCTGAACGCCGCTTCGGCGAGTTCCATTTTCTACTATGTTGTAGCTTATTCCATTGCATCGATCGCCGCGTTTACCGTTCTTCACAATGTTGCGTTCGAGAAAGAAGAAGCTACGGTCGATACATTCAATGGCTTGGCGAAGCGCGATCCTTTCCTCGCTTTTTGCATGTCTGTGGCACTGCTATCGCTGGCGGGTATACCTCCACTGGCAGGTTTCTTTGGAAAGTATTACATCTTCACCGTAGCTTTTAACAGCGGCTACGGATGGCTTGTACTCCTTGCGGTTGCAACGTCGCTTATCGGTATCTATTACTACTTCAGGATCATTATTGCAATGTATCTGAGGTCGACAGATAACAACACTCCGATACCTACGCCCGTCCTGCATAAAGTGCTGCTGGTCATTTGCCTTTTGTTGAGCGTTGTGTTGGGTATATTTCCGGATGCGCTCATCAGTCTGAT
>JBMOKS010000294.1:632-2175 GCA_049324355.1 Bacteroidota bacterium | reverse complement strand
TCATAAACGTTCTTACAGAGAAAGTCAACCAGCAAGATTCCATCAATAATGCTTTGTATAGCATGATTACACAATGCTGTCAAAATAACAGCAACCAACAAAGCATGATGCAGAATAGTAATGGTACAAACGGTAATAACAACATTACTGTAACCAATGTTACATTAGAAGATGTGAAATCAATTGTGTTGGATCAAAACGTACCTAATCCATTTGCAGAACAGACAACAATTTCCTACACGCTTACTGAAAACGTTCAAAGAGCGCAGATGTTGTTCTACAACCTTGAGGGCAAACTGATCAATTCTGTTGAGCTTTCAAATAACGCGGGTCAGGGTCGTCTGAATGTATTTGCTAATGATTTAAGCAACGGAATCTACACCTATACCCTTGTTGTAGATGGTCAGATTATTGACACCAAAAAAATGATAAGACAGAGATAATCTTATCGAATTTTGATTTTGTATTCAATTCAGGCGGGTGAGAATTTCTCACCCGCTTTTTGCTTTAAGAATAGGGCTGTCTTATATGAATGTTGCTAAATGTTGCATTTGTTTTTTCTTCGACAAATAAAAGCTCATCTCATTGCGTACAGAAAAAGACGTTCACATGTTCTTTAAAAGAATTAGCCAACACTGAAGACAGGAAACAATTGATCATGAGCTCCCTCGAAAGAATTGAGACTCAATTATCCATATATGAAACCAAACGGTAGGCAACTGTTCGGTTAGTTTATTTAACTTAGCTATATGAAAGGAAATAACGATTTCGACTTGAAATGTCTTTTAGCTTTAATTAATATAGTTTTCCTCTTAGGTTGTACTACCTCGCAGGAAGAACCTGATTCTGGCCAAAATAATTCTTTCCAAAAGGAAACGGTAACTTCGGCAGATACTACATCCCAAATTGTAGAATCAATTGATTCAATTAGTGGGAATCGTTACCTTAAAGAATATTACTTAAACGGAATATTAAAACACGAATGGGAAGAAACACAGATGAATGGTGGGCTTGCTGTTTCATACGAGCAATTCTACGATTCAATTGGTCATTTGACCCAAAAAAAGGAGTATAGATATTCAGATGGAACAACCTACGATGAAACTCATGTTGTAATGAAGTCAACCGATTATTATTCTGGTGGCGGAATAAAGGTGAGAAGGTCTGAGGAGTACTTTATGATGGGGGAAAAGTGTCCCTGTGGTATTTGGGAGTATTTTGATGAATCCGGTAAATTAATAAAACAGGAAAAGAAAGGGAACTGCGAGGATTTTGATCTCAATTGCTTATAGCCCTCTAAGCAGATTGTTGCACCTTAGTTTAATTAACAAACTACAAATTATAGTCAAAGCGATATTCATTGAAGCGTATTTTTGAATCAGTACTACGCTAAATGAAAATTATCGGAAAAGTCATATTGGAGGGTAAAAACCCTGGCATCATCAAACTCAAGTACCCTCTTAATGTTAATAGGAAACCTGAACTTTATCTATCACGTCCAACTTGGGCAATAAAGATCGCGGCATTCCTTTGCAAGGACATG
>JBMOKS010000294.1:0-622 GCA_049324355.1 Bacteroidota bacterium | reverse complement strand
GGATAGCCGGAAGAATGTTCTGGATTGGACGAAGGTCGCACTGCACGAATACTCCCCAAAATACATTAATCAGATAGTCCTGGGCGGAGGAACAGGGGTCAAAATAGAGTTGGATTATGAGTTAATTGTCCCCGATGATGAGCATACTGAGTTCAAAAGACAGGGTGAAGTGGACTATTGGGACACCCCCTGAAACTGTCATTTCGGCATTTCTCTCGGTTCGATAAACGGCCTGAGTTCGTCTATTAGCTCCAAATCCTCAAGGAATTGGTTCGATATTTCTGTGTCTTCGTGTACAAAAATCCCTGAGCATTGCTCAGGGATTTTTTAGTTTTATACTATGTTTTACGTTTACGTTCCATGAAATCCCTTCGAAAGAAAATGAAGAACTTAAAAAGAGGATCGAAGAACTTGAAAATAGGTAACGACATTTTTATGAAAATAAGCAGTATTTTTTATTTGCTGATGATTACTTTTTCTTCATGTAGAAAAGAAAGGGCTCCATTTGATCTGAATTCAAACATTTCATTCTCAATTAGCACGGTTGATTCAAGTAATAATATTACGTCTTCTTTTTCGCCTGGATATAATGTAGAATTTGAAGTTAAAATGGAAAACATAG
>JBMOKS010000293.1:0-2184 GCA_049324355.1 Bacteroidota bacterium | reverse complement strand
TGTTTACGTTTAATTGAACGATACAAAAGTAGAGCGCTGTATGTTGATACAGATAGGACAAAAATAAAGTAGAATGGTACTTTATGCGAACCGCTCGCGAAATGTTTCGGGCGAATACCCGGTGTGTTTCTTAAAGAAGCGAATAAAGTAGGAGGGATCGTCGAAGCCTAACTCGTATCCAATCTGATTCACCTGATTAGCTGTGGCAAGTAGGTATCGTTTCGATTCGAGTATCAAATATTCCTGAATGACTTCCGAACTGGTTTTTCCCAGTGTCTCTTTTGTGATCGTGTTCAATTGATATGCCGATAGGTTCATGCGGTCGGCGTAGAAGGAAGGCTGTTTGTTGGATACAGCGTTTGTTTCAAGCAGCTGCGTGAACTCGCGGAGCCTGTCGACGGCGTATGGGTTAGATGTTTTATGCGCAGCCGTTTTAAGACGCGTCAGTTCAATAAATAAAATAGAGAGTTGCAATTTAATGACGTCGATGTATCCCTCGTGCTGGTTATTGCTTTCGTCGTTTATGACGCTAAAAACGTCACTTATTTTTCCTAACCCTGTCTTCGTTAGTTTATAGTGATTGACAGCGCTGGCTCTGCTCAACGATTGATGTGTTAGCCGATCGAGTGCATGAAAGAAGTCGCCGGTGAACTGCAGCATATATCCGGTACTGCTTCGGTGCAACGTGAGTTGATGGACTTGACCTGGTCGCATCAGAAACACCGTTCCGTTTGCAATGGGGTAGGAAACAAAATCGATTTCGTGATTGCCTTTACCTTTCTCGATGAAGAGCAGGTAGAAGTATTCGTGGCGATGCAGTTCCTGCGTCATGTCTTTGCCACGAAGCACGGCGTTCAGTGACTGAACACGGAACCCTGTTGCCGCCTCGGCGGGTGGCACGTTAATATTTCGGACAGGGATTTTTTTCAAGCGGTATGATTAAAGCAAAGATAGGTTTTGTGATGCCACTTGTTGTAAACTCGTCGTTGAACAGGAGGCAGATTTAGTGCTGTTGGACGTATTCGTAATTTAAAAATACTTTCAAGAGAGCTTCTTCCCCGGCTCCTGTCGAACGTCGAAGAATGCCAGAATGATCAATTTCTGCTCGCGGATTCGGTATAGAATTCTTGTTTGTGGCGACAATTGGAAACCTCGTATGTCGCCACTTTCTATTCTCCCCATCAAGGGATAGCTCTTTAGTAGAGTAAACGTATCGTCAGCTTTTTCAATAAATTGCTTGGCAGTATTTTCGCCAAATGATTGTCGAATATAGTTGACGATTGAATCGAAATTTTTTTCAGCGCGTGAGGTGACAAAAACCTCCATCAGTATTTCTGCTTAACAGCTTCCCACGGCAGCAGATTTTTGTCGTCGTTGGATTCATCGTACGAAAGATAGACCTCTTTCCTTTGTTGATCTGTCAAACCACTCCAGATTTGTCCTTCTTTAGTTTTTTCGTTCTCCCTTAAGAAATCATAAATGGTTCGCAATAGCTGCTCATTTTCGATTTTATCGAGAATCTTATGAAGACTGTCCTTTAGCTCTATGGTGCCCATGGTCGTATTTGTTCGCAGCTGAGCACGAATTTACTAAAACGTCTCGTAACGTGCGGTAATTTAATGCCTCCTGGTAGACTAGCTACTTCTTAAACCTCTCCGCGACCACCAGATCCTTGCTGCCAGGCGTGTATTTGTAAAAGCCACTGCCACTCTTCACCCCGCGATGTCCGGCCTGTACCATGTTCACCAACAAGGGGCACGGTGCATACTTGGGATTGCCAAAGCCGTCGAAGAGAACATTGAGTATCGAAAGACAAACATCGAGGCCGATAAAGTCTGCCAGTTGGAGTGGACCCATTGGGTGAGCCATGCCAAGTTTCATCACTGTATCAATTTCCTCAACGCCGGCCACGCCTTCATATAGCGTGTAGATGGCTTCGTTAATCATCGGCATCAAAATGCGGTTCGCCACAAACCCAGGGTAGTCGTTTACTTCCACAGGTACCTTGCCCATTGCTTTCGATAACTCCATAACGGTGGCAGTCACCGCATCGCTGGTGCTATAGCCGCGAATTACTTCCACCAATTTCATCACCGGTACCGGATTCATGAAGTGCATGCCAATCACTTTGTCGGGACTCTTTGTTACCGACGCGATTTTTGTAATGGAAATCGATGAGGTGTT
>JBMOKS010000292.1:0-2194 GCA_049324355.1 Bacteroidota bacterium | reverse complement strand
AAACTTACTTTGATCAGACCTTCAGCCGTCCGGAGATTCAAGGCGAATATTTTATCAATGCGCAAAACTCTTTTACACTTGGTGTAGGGAGAATCTGGGAAAGTGTTGAAGCCACTCGTTACGATGAAAAAATAAAATATCAGACTTCTTACGTCTATGGGCAGTACGAGTGGCAACCACTAAAAAATCTAAATGTACTGGCCGGTGGGCGTTACGATGACCATAACGCGTATGGCTCACAGTTTAGTCCGAAATTGTCTGTGCAATATGATGTCTTGTCGTGGATCGCTGTACGAGGCTCGTTTGGAGTAGGATTCAAAGCTCCCGATTTCCGCCAGCTCTATTTGAACTTTACAAACGCAACGGTCGGCTACTCTGTATTTGGGTCGAATGTGTTAGAAAATGGTATTCAAGAATTGGAAGACCAGGGACAGATTGAAACTATTCTGGTGGATCCGTCAACCTTCGGAGCGATCAAGGCAGAAACGTCAACCGCCTACAACGTGGGTGTCAAACTACAGCCGAATAAGAAGTCATCCATTAACATCAATTTATTCCGTAACGATATCAAAGACCTGATTGATACCAAAGCTGTTGCACGTAAGACAAACGGACAACAAGTTTTTAGCTATTATAATATTGCCTCGGTGTTCACGCAGGGTGCGGAGGTTGACGGTAGCTATGCATTGTCAAATCACCTTACCCTGTCAGTCGGCTATCAATTATTGATGGCGAAAAACAAACAAGTGGTGAAGGACCTTAAGGCAGGTAATGTCTATGCCCGTGATCCGGAGACAAATACCACCAGACGTGTAAGCCCTGACGAATACGGAGGATTGTTCAATCGCTCGCGTCACATGGCAAACGCGAAATTGTTTTATGAGAATCCAACCGGATGGAGTGCCAGCGCGCGAGTAATCTTTCGGGGCCGTTACGGCTTTGCAGATTTGAACAACAACACTATTCTTGATGACGACAGCGAGTATGTCGATGGATATGTTACTGCTAATGTATCGATAGGTAAAACATTTCGGCAATGGTTGAAACTGCAAGCAGGATGTGATAACCTCTTGGATTATACCGATGAACAATATATACCATCCTTACCTGGCCGTCTTCTCTGGGCTAGCGTGTCACTGACATTGTCGAAGAGAAAAAGTAAAGTCTAACAACTCTTAAAAAAATAAATTAAACTTATATACTCATGAAATCACTAGTTAAACTCAATGCTGCAATTCTATTTTTTTCAGTCGCATTATTTTCAGCGTGTAACGAAGATGACGAAACTCCAATTATTCAACTGGAAGCATCCGCTGTTGCTGATTTAAATTCTGTTAGCACTAAGAATTTTACACTCTTCAGTTTTGCCGAGGGTGCAACCGTAGCAAATACAGATAGTGCAACGACAAAATGGGACATTGGTTTCCGGGGAACAACGATCATTCTAAATAGCGGAACAAGTGGTCCAGGTAATGCGGCAGGTCAGACAGTAAGTGGGATTTTTGAAGAGATCACAGAAGCACCGACCGATGGTTACGCTGTGGATGGAGATACAAAAGCCATCGTGGGCAGTGGCGGATGGTACACCTATACTGGCGAAGCAGCGACCGGCCCCAAACATGCCATACTTCCCAATGCCGGGAAGATACTGATATTGAAAACGGCTGATGGAAAGTTTGTGAAGATGGAGATAGTAAGTTATTACCTCGGCAATCCGAATACGACAACGGCCGAGTTTGCTGATCTGTCAACACGTCCAGCATCGCGATATTTTACCTTCCGCTATATCCATCAGCCGGATGGTACGAACAATTTAGAAACTACCAAATAGTAGTTGAATTGAATCATCCGTGGTTTTGATCGAGGACAGAAAGAAGTTCAATCGATCAAATCAATAGTACACATTCATCCTTTAGGTAGTTGCTTCTCTCTTTAAACAAACACAACACGAACACCTTAATACAGAATCAATATGAAAAAAGGTTACTCCGTCAGGGCAATCAAATCATCATTATCGTGCCTAATTCTTTTTGCCCTATTTGGCATGGCTTTTACTTCCTGCAAACAAAAAGACAACAATGCGAATGATCCAGTTGCATCAAAGCAAAAGATCGGAGTGCTGCTCGTCAATCACGGGTCACGTTCTGAAACATGGCGCAAAGCCCTCATGGATCTGGAAGCCAGTGTCCGCGAT
>JBMOKS010000291.1:0-19697 GCA_049324355.1 Bacteroidota bacterium | reverse complement strand
AAATTCACCAGAAAAAATATATTCGAACTTGTCAAGTTTTGTAATGGATATTGTGCCTGAGTAAGTGTACTCAAAACTATAGTCACATTGCATGTAATCTAAACCCCGGTAAAACTCAGCGGTGGCAATAAATGGGTCATTCAACGAATAGACCTTCCCCTGTTCAATAGAGCTTTTTTTTTCTCCCAGACTCAGCCGAATTGTTTCATCGGGACTTGCCATATTGGCACCGATATGCAGAAGCCCCCCCTGATAAAAAGCAGCGGCAGCAATCGAAGTCTTCGTCACCCAAGCCTTTCCATTCACCAGGCAGCCGAAAGTATTTTTTCCTTCTTGCGTGGCAGGAGGTAGCTTCTCAAGCTCGGTGAGATCATCTTCGCATTGCTCGCAGCCAATAAGCGAAGCGAACAGTAGTATGAACAGATTTATTTTCATAGCGTTTTCAAGTTCGGTCAAAGCTGTGAAATAGTGTGATAGTGGCTTTTTTAAGTTGTTGAATTTTGGAATTCAGCAACAGGGAATTGATACGCTTGATTTTTTCGCGATAACGCAGCGCCAGGTTTCCGGGCAATGCCGCTCACCGTGATCCTGCCATGGCCTTCTTTTGCAGATCCATCGGTGAACATGACTTTGAGGGCAAGAGCTTTGATACCTTCAGTGTCATAAGCGGCATGCGCCGGAATGTTGGGGAGTATGATCCGCCATTCTTCGCCATCGCCAAAATCCTCTTCTATGGTGCTGTTCTTTTCCTCTATCGCTGCCGCCTCTATGCGTTTGAAGGCTACCGCGGGTGGCAGCATCAAGGCTTTGTCGTTGAATTTACAGGAATAGACCGAAGCATACAGCAATTTGCACTCATCATAACTGAGATAGTTGCTGTCGCTTCTCACGCCGTCATACTTTTCGATGTTGGTGAAATGCATTCCGTAGTCGAATAGCAAGCCGGTCTTCACCTTAAATCGATAAAAAAGTCCATAGTAAAAGAAGAATTGGTAGTAGTTTTTTCATGGGTTTTTTTTGAAGTGTGAATTGCTTGTGAGTTAAGGAGCGTAGTGGATGTCGAATCGTCCGTCAGTGATTTTAATCGTATCACAATCTGGTTCGTATAGCGTCATCCAAAACGTTGCGGAAATGACGAAATGCGTCTGTTCCAAATTTGTTATAACTAATTCTCCATTGCCTTCAGTCACTGTATAGTTGCATCCAGTCTTCCCGTCGCCAAAGACACCATACTGAGACGGAGACCCGTCCAACTTGTAGACCCCCACTTTCAAGTTTGTATCTTCAATGATGAAGCCCATTCCCTGATTTACTTTTTTTTCAATAAGAGCAGCTCCAATTGATAATATCCCGGCCTGATAAAAAGATCGGGCATCAATCGAAGTCTTCGTCACCCACGCCTTCCCATTTACAAGGCAGCCGAAAGTATTTTTTCCTTCTTGCGTGGCGGGAGGTAGCTTCTCAAGCTCGGTGAGGTCATCTTCGCATTGCTCGCAGCCAATAAGCGAAGCGAACAGTAGAATGAACAGATTTATTTTCATAGCGTTTTCAAGTTCGGTCAAAGCTGTGAAATAGAGTGATAGTGGCTTTTAAGCTGTTATGTTTTCCGACATTGGTGCGATGCGGTCCATAGTCAAACAGCAAGCCGGTCTTCACTTTGTATCGATAAATATTATAGAAGGCGGCAAGTCGCTGCTTGTCAAATGAATCTAAAAATCTTGCATGCGTAAAAAAATGTCCACCGTAAGAAATGGACTAGTAGTAGTATTTTCATAGGGATGAATTTGAAAAAATGAACGGAAATGGAAGTTCAGAACGACATCTGCGGCTAAAAAAACAGAACTATATTTTTAAGAATGCAAATGCGCTTCCTCCGGCGTCCTATGACTTTCATGGGTTCGGCACTACTACTTGAACCGAACATAATCCATCGCTGATGGAGCTATACCCTATTAAAAAAGAATAAAATTCTATGGATAAAAAACTTATGACGCAGCGCACAAGATGTTGACGCCACGCCGGCAGACGTGGAAAACCTTCCGATAGCGTGTAAGTCAGTTTACTTTTTTAACCACCATACTCCACTCCCCACCGCTGCTCACTTTGTGGCGTGCCGCAAAATTTTCTTGGTTCATTCCAACGGAGAAATTCATCAGGCTATTGAGGTAAGCCAGGCGCTCTCCTGCAGGCACCTCGGCAAAGGTGCGCACATAAGGCATTATTCCTTGAAAGATCACCTGCCCCTCATGGGAGATCTTTACCTCCAGTTTATCGCCGATGTTGGCGCCCAACTTTTCAAAAGTTTCCCGATCGATGTTCGTCCACACATTGCCGTATTGCACATCGAGCACTGGAATGTTTCCTTTCACTTCGCCGTTTTCGAAAACCGGTTTCTGATATGTAATAGTGATCACCTCATCCGGTAACTTCTGCCCCACATCTTCGAATGTAATCTTACCCGCTGCAAGTTTGGCGCCAGTATAAGCGTAGACATCGCGGCCATGGAATGTATATGATTTCTCTGACTCCTTTCTTCTGTTTATAGTTTCGTCTATCTCGCGCACCGCTTCGATGCCAAGTTGTTCGGCAATGAGCGTGAGCGTGCCATTGTCGGGTGTAACAATAAAATGACCCGACTTCGTTTTCAGCACCACCGATTTTCGCGCAGAGCCAACACCGGGATCTACGATCGATACGAAGACGGTGCCAGCCGGCCAATACACCACCGTTTGATAAAGTCGGTAAGCCGCTTCCCAAATATCGTATGGCGGGATCTCATGGGTCAGGTCAAACATCTTCAGATCCGGTGAGACCGAAAAGGCCACACCTTTCATCGCCGAGACTGCGCCATCTTTCAAACCAAAATCAGATTGAAATACCAGCGCGCCGTTTTGCGCAGCAGCAGGGCGAACGCACGCAATCAATACAAATAAAAATATTTTGAGCAACTGTTTCATAACTTTGACATCACAGGCGACTACGAATATCCAAAGAGTACAATAAAAAAGAAACCCTCCCGGCGTCTCCGAAAGGGTTTTCATGCAGAAAGTGTATAAGAAGGGTTTGGTTTGGTTCTATTCGTATCGCAAAGAATTCACGGGGTTCACGATAGCGGCTCTAAACGACTTGTATCCAACCGTGAGCATAGCGATCACCAACGTGAGTGCCAGCCCGATGATAAACACACTGGGGCCAATGGTCACTTTGTAAGCAAAGTCATCAAGCCATTGGTTCATCACATACCAGGCGAAAGGCGAAGCGATCACAAATCCGATCAGGATCAACTTCACATATTCTTTGGAGAACAAAAAGATGATGCTCTCTACAGTAGCCCCTAATGCTTTGCGCACGCCAATTTCTTTAGTCTTCTGGTTGGTCATAAACGTAGCCAATCCGAACAATCCCAGGCATCCGATGAAAATGGCCATGGTCGTGAAGACGGTAAGGAGAATAGACATTTTCTGCTCGGTCTCGTAAAACTCGCGTATGCCTTCGTCGAGAAATTGATATTCGAAAATATGATCCGGGTAGGCGGCTTCCCATTTCGTTTTCACCCCATCAACTACAGCCTGAAGCTGCGCGGGATTGATCTTGAGCGACAGGTTACCGTAGCCGCGTACGCGGTTAAACATCACCATCGGCTCGATAGCATCGCGTAATGAAACGGCATGGAAATTTTTAACTACACCTACGATCGGTAGATTTTTTCCCCAGACTCTGATTTTCCTTCCGATAATATCCTGCGGATTTTCGATGAACGAGATCTTTACCAACTGTTCATTTACCACAAATCCCTGAGCGGTATCAAGATCGCCAATTCCGGTTCCGGCAATCAATTTCAGGCCATAAAGGTCGAGATAGTTGCCGTCAATCTGTTTGATCTGCGTGTCGCGGCGTTGCTCGTCACTTTCGCCTTCAAAAATGAATCCTGTGCCGTGCACATCGCCGGAAGAAGGCGGAGCACTGCATAGACTCGCTTGCTCTACACCAGCCAAGTTGGCGACTTCGTTACGCAACGTTCTCATCTTGCTGGAGCCATCGCCGAAAATCGGATCCTCCCGCTCTGGTATCGGCACTACGAGAACAGCGTCTTTGACAAAACCCAATTCTTTTTTCTGAAAATAATTCATCTGACTAATCAACACGATCGTGCCGATAATAAAGAATTGAGAGATCATAAACTGCAATACCACCAATCCGCGTCTCAGATTGTAACCTGACGATGACCTGCTGCTAATCTTGTTTTTCAGCGCCAAAGCTGGCTTATATCCGGAGATAACCAGCGAAGGATATAATCCGGAAAGTAACGACACCACCACCGTGACAGAAATGATAAAAACCCACAAAAATCCATCACCCGAAAAATTAAGACCGAGTTTCAGATCGAGAAATGGATTCAAAATACCGAGTGCTATTTGCGTCAGGCCAAGTGATAGCAGCATGGCAAACACGGTGACCATCGAAGTTTCACCCAAAAATTGCCCTATCAGTTGTGAGCGACTGCTTCCAAGCGATTTGCGAATACCTACTTCCTTCGAGCGCTTGATGGCTTCGGCGGTGGCTAGGTTGATAAAATTTATACAAGCTGTGACGATCAGGAAAATAGCGATCACACCCAGTGCCACCAAAGTTTCCTTCGGTGTAGTGCTATAGGTGTAAGTTGAATATTGTTCGTCAAAATGCATTTCCTTTAACGGCTGCATGACAAAGGTCTGATTGTCGTAATTTTCCTTACCAATATATTTGGTAACGAATTGCGGAATACGAGATTCAATTTTCGATACCGTCTCCCCTTCTTTTAGGAGAATGTAGCAATGCTCATCACTCCAGATCCCGTTCCACCCTTTTTTATCGCTCTCTTTCTTGATGGTAATAAACGACAACATAAGTGAAAACGGCAAATCGGTGTTGTTGGGAGCGTCTTCCATAACTGCCGTGATCTTATACTCGAGTGTGTCGTGTTTCACCACCTCTCCGACAACATCTTCTCTTCCAAAATATTTTTTAGCAAGCGATCGCGATATGATGGCTTCGTTCGGTTCGTCCAACGCTTTTTCGGCAGAACCCGTGATGATCTGACGATCGAATATGTTAAAGAAATTCGGCTGTGCAAACGCTACACCGCGTTCTTCGGTGAATTTCTTGGCCTCTCCATGGTGCTGGGGAATTGTGATCAAGGCATTAGCGCGATAAGTGGTGAAGGTCACCTCCTCTGCCTCGGGAAAATCCTGACGGAAAGCGTCGGGCAATGCCGGCGGCACGCCTGACGTGTGAAACCTTTCGTTGTTACCATCGGAATCCGTAACGACGCGATAGATACGGTCGAGCTTCGTATGATAATTGTCAAAGCTCGACATGTGTTTTACCAGCAAAAATAATATCAGGCTGCAGGTAATGCCCAGCGTAAGTCCTGCGATGTTCAACGTAGCACTGCCTTTTTCACGAAGCAGGTTGCGAAGGGCCGTTTTCAGATAATTTTTAAGCATGAGGGATATTTTATGAAAGTTTCTCTTTCCAAGAGCAATGCCACAGCAAGAAAGTTGCAAAATGTCCAAAAAAAGCCCAAAAGCCGTTTTCCAATGTCCACAACCGATGAATTGTGTCCGTCAACGGACAATGAAATATTTCCGGTGGCCGGGTGTTTAAGCATAGATTTCTTAATTTTGAAGCATGATTCAGCAGATCCTGGTAATGCTAACTTTCGCAGCCGCCGTGGTGTATGTGGGCAGGCTCATTTACAAAAACTTCCAGGGGAAGAATAGCTGCGCATCGGCATGTGGCAAATGCGGCGCGGTTGATTTTAATAAGATAGAAGAACAGTTAAAACAAAAGGGCGTTTGACGACAGCGGCCCTTCCGCCAATTCTAAGCCCAAACCTTCGTTCCCTCGGTACAATTTCTGCAAATCTCGATTTCACTTCGCGAACGCAACAACGAAGCTCTAAACTGGTTGTAAGACTCACCGTGCCAGATCTCGCGGAAAGAATTTTTTTGAAGGTCGCCCAACACAAACGAAGCGTCTTTATCGAAACAGCATGGCACAACTTTTCCGTCCCAGGTGATCACACAGCTATGCCACATCTTCCAACAGTGGTTCAACAGTTTATTTTTAATGGAATACGATCCGTCTCCATGTCGCTTATAGCGTGAGTATTTTTCTTGATTGGGGATCAGGTCAGATCCTTGCGTATAGTCGTATATCTGCGCTGTCTTCAGGGCCACATGATCAACGCCGAGTTTCTTGGCCAGCGCGTACACGTCAGGTATCTGATGTTCGTTTGGTTTTACCACGAGAAACTGAAACATCACATGCGGTGTCTTTGATTTCAATTTCCTCCTCCATGCCAGAATGTTGTTAGTCCCCTCGATCACTTTTTCCAGTGATCCACCCACACGATATGATTGATAAGTGTCCTGCGACGTGCCATCAATAGAAATGATCATTCGGTCGAGGCCCGAATCTACCGTGGCGCGCGCCACTTCATCTTTCAAAAAATGTGCGTTGGTGGAGGTTGATGTATAAATGCCTTTACGAGCTGCATACTCCACCATGCGTAAAAACCGGGGGTGCAGGTAGGGCTCACCCTGAAAATAGAACGTCAGGTAACTGAGTGTGTTCGCCAACTGGTCTATCGTATTTCGAAACAACGATTCGTTGAGCATGCCCGTAGGTCGAGTAAAAGAACGAAGCCCGCTGGGACATTCAGGGCACCTCAAATTACAGGATGTGGTGGGCTCTATTGAAACACTGATGGGCAATCCGGAAATGGAGGGCTTACCCGTTAGCCTGGAGACTTGATAGCTCGAAAAAATACTGGCTCCGTTAACCATCCTGCGCAAGGTTAGCTTGGACACCAGGTTTGCATAATCAGTGAATCCCTTCGTCATCCATGCAAGATAGCAGCTAAATTCGTCACGTAGAATAAGATGAATGTGCTTATCTTTCAGCGTATTTTTTAATAACCCATGAAAAGAGTTCTTCTGCTGCTGCTCCTGGTAAGCCCATTCTGCCAGGCTCAGACAAGATTATCCGATCAGGCAACTATTTCTGTCGTCACCTGCGGCCCCTGGCAAAATGAATTGTACTCTGCCTTTGGCCACAGCGCCTTTCGCGTGCACGACCCTGTGTTGGATATTGATGAAGCTTATAATTACGGCGTCTTCGATTTCGACCAGCCCAATTTCTATCTGAACTTTACGCGCGGATATATGTACTATATGCTCGGTGTATACGATTATAAACGTTTTGAATATCACTACATCAGCCACAACCGGTATGTGCACCTGCAGGTATTAGATCTAGATTCGGCACAAACCCAGAAGCTGTATGATTTTCTTCAATGGAACGCCCTTCCCGAAAATCGAAACTACCGCTACGATTATTTTTATGACAACTGTGCGACCAAGATCCGCGACGTGGTGATAAAAGCTTTAGGTGATTCAGTAAATTTTGACGGCTCCTATATTAAAACAGATTACACCATCCGCGAATTGACGGATATCTATCTGAAACATCAACCCTGGGGAGATCTGGGCATCGACATTTGTCTGGGTTTGCCCATGGACAAACAAGCTACGCCGTATGAGTATATGTTCCTGCCTGACTATGTTGAATCGGGGTTCGACCATGCCACCATCAAACGGAATGGTGTTGCCATCCCACTCGTTGAAAAAAAGATCAGCGTATACGAATCACAACCCGAACATTTTGCGAAGGGGCTTTTCCGCCCATTGTACGTTTTTGGTTTGCTGTTCATCATGGCAGGAATTATCTCCTATCGCGATCTGAAAAAAAAGAAGATCACACAGGCCTTTGACGTTGTGCTCTTTTCCGTGCTGGGTGTTCTCGGTGTGCTGTTTTTATTTCTCTGGATGGCGACCGATCATCGTGCAGCGGCGAAGAATTTCAACTTACTGTGGGCATTACCGACACATCTTGTGGCCGTTATAGCTTTCGTTAAGCAACCGCGCTGGCTGGAGAAGTACTTTTTGGGCGTTGCCCTTATTACTATAATACTCTTGCTGAGCTGGGTTATGCTGCCGCAAAAATTGCATTATGGATTGGTGCCGTTAGCGATGACCGTGGCGCTCAGAGCCGGAGTACAATACCAGCTGAGAAAAGAAAACCGCATGCTCAGCTGATCACTGAAAATTCCGGATAGTGCGGAGTGGGAATAGTAGACAACGACGCCGGTATGCTCACGACAAAGCTCGTGCCTGTTCCAAGTGTTGATTCAACCTGTATTGAACCACCCATTTTTTCTACTGTTTCTTTAACAATGTACAATCCCAGCCCGGAACCTTTGGACTGATTGGTGCCTCTGAAGAACATGTTGAAAATCTTCGGCACAAGGTCGGCGTCAATACCCTGGCCATTATCTGAAACGGAAACGTAGAGCTTCTGAAATGCATAGTGCGCCGCGATGGTGACCCACGGGTCGCGCTGTTCAAGGCGATGGTACTTGATGGCATTGGAGAGAATGTTGTTCAGCACGATCATGAGCCTGACCCGATCAATTTGGACCAGGTTGCTCAACGCGATCTCTTTTTGAAAGCGTATTTTATCGGCACCTTTAATAAATTTGAAATTATCGATCACGTCACTGACCAGGCGCTCTAAATCTGTTGGCTCGGTTTTCAATCCGGTCTGCACATTCCGGGCGTAGTCTATTACATCCTGAAGGAAATCATCGAGCTTTTGTGTGCGAGCCTTCAGCAATACAAAATACTCCATCACTTTTTTTTCGATCGGCTCCGCCATCGCCGTGTTGATCACACCTTTTATATCCATTAGTGGAACTTTAAGATCGTGTGCGGTACTGTAAAAAAAACGGTCGAGTTCGCGATTGGCCTTCTGTAAATAGGTATTCTTCGTTTTTACCTCATCGGCAAGTTCAGAAAGTTTCTTTTCCGAATATTCATTCATATTCGACATCTGCACGATAAAGAACACCAGCACAACAATGCTGGAAACCATGTTGATGATAAATGATCGCTCGATATTGATAGCCTGAAATTCAATTGTTCCAAATGCTTTGAACTTGGTAAGAAATAGAACAACAAGCAGCGCAACCGAAAGGATGATAAAAAAAAGACGGTACGAATTTTCATGAATTTCAAACACCACCGCTGCGAGCCCCACCCAGGGGAAAAAAAAGAGATAGATACCAAGCCCCTGAGGCGCCAGTGTGGCATAAATGAAAAAGAAAATATTAAGAAACGAGAGCAGCATGATTTTGGCCAATTTGTGGCGCCCGCTCTCATTCAGCCAATAACAAATAAACACGCCGAGCGCCATAGCAAAATCCATCGTCGGCATAAAAACCAATCCATCCACCAAATCTTCTGCGGCGTGTATAACCCCGGCAAAAAAACCGAACAGGGTAAATTGCGATACCAGAATAGTACGCTTGTGCTTCCTCAATCCTTCGCGATCGCCGGAAAGTTTTCTGCTATACCGAGACCAGTTGCGAGGGTGAAAAAAATTCATGTTCCTGAATAGCTTCACGCAGAGCTGACTTGATCCTAAAGGTGAATCGGACGATTCGCAGTAGCAGCAAGACAGGCTTCCTTAAAGGCCTCCATGTAGGTGGGATGCGCGTGCGACATGCGCGCGACATCTTCTGCTGAGGCCCTGTATTCCATAGCTGTGACACCCGCAGCGATCATGTCTGCGGCACGCGCGCCGATAATATGTACACCTAATATCTCGTCGGTCTGTTTATCAGCCAGAATTTTTACCAGGCCGTCAAGATCCATGCTGGCTCTCGCACGACCCAACGCTTTATAAGGAAAGCTTCCTGTCTTGTAAGCCCGCCCCATACCTTTAAGCTGCTCTTCGGTGTAGCCAACGCTGGCAACTTCCGGCCATGTATATACAACACCTGGTATCAGTAAATAATGAACGTGAGGCTTTTGTCCGGCGAGTTGTTCGGCAACAAACACACCCTCTTCTTCCGCTTTGTGTGCCAGCATCGCTCCGCGCACCACGTCGCCAATGGCGTAAATGTTGTCTACCTTGGTTCTGAGATGATCATCAACCTGTATTTGACCTTTCACCGTTTCGATGCCTACTTTGTCCAGTGCGAGTCCGTCGGTGTAGGGTCTGCGGCCAATGCTCACGAGACAATAATCCCCGTTTAATTCAAGGATCTTGCCGTCTTTCGATTCAGCCTTCAAAGTAACTTCTTTGCCCTTGTTTTCCAGCGACGTCACTTTGTGGCCAAGGTAAAAGTCCATACCCAATTTTTTGGCCGACCGCTGAAGCTCTTTGCCCATGGTGCTATCCATGGTGGGAATAAGGCTATCCAGAAATTCAACTACGGTAACTTTTGAACCGATGCGCGCATACACTGACCCGAGTTCCATGCCGATCACACCTCCACCGATCACGATGAGATGCTGCGGAACCTCCTTCAATTCCAGTGCTTCGGTGCTGGAAATAATTCTTTTTTTGTCGAACGGAGCAAAGGGCAGTGGCATGGGTTTGGAGCCTGTGGCGATGATCACTTTTTCGGTGGTGATAGAGGTTTCTTTTCCATCTTTCGCCGTGATCTTGATCGTATTCTTATCTACAAACGAACCTACACCTTTGTGAACGTCGATCTTGTTTTTCTTCATCAGAAATGCAATGCCATCGACATTGGCTTTTACTACGTCGCCCTTACGTTTGATCATTTGTGCCCAATTCACTTTGGGCTCGGATATGTCGATGCCATGTTCTTTGAAATGCGCCTTTGCATTATGAAAATGCTCAGTGGAATCCAGCATAGCTTTAGAGGGGATACAGCCTACGTTAAGGCAGGTGCCTCCCAAGGTATCGTACTTTTCAATGATGGCTGTCTTGAATCCCAATTGAGCGCATCGGATGGCGGCCACATAGCCACCCGGGCCAGAGCCAATGACAGTAACGTTATATTGCATATTCAAGGTCATAGTCCAATGAATTTCTTTATCGAAGGAATTGTATCCTCCACTCTCTCCAGTTCTGCAATTAGTTTTTCAAATGAATTGAGCTTCTGCAGATTTCTCTTAAAAGCTAATTCATCGTGAAGCTTTCCTGGATCTGGTGAAAGATTAAAGTCACTCACTTCAATCTTATTTTCCTCCGCCAATTTAATGACAAAATTTTCAAGTTTAGGGCGTATAAGGATCAACCTATTGCGAAGTTTCCGGTCTTCACAAACAATAATTTTATCATTCTCCAAAATTCTATTATTTAACAATCGCCTTTCATACTCCGGTTTGCCGGCACCAGGGTCCTCGTCTATGATGCCAACGGTATCAACTGATTTTCTCAACAAGTTGCAAACCTCACCTTTGCTGAAAGCGTGCTTAATGCCTTTCGAAGTAGCACCTAAAGCCCTGACTAAATGTTCGTCTGCATAACATTCCAGGATTATCATTCAGACAAAAATTTATCAAGATTTAAGAAAACGCTAGAATCCATGTCAATCAACTCTTCAATCTCACTTTGCAGAACGATCGGACGGACAAATGTTTTAAAATGCTTCATTGAAACGACATTAACTTGAAGCTGAGACACAGGGGTCTTCTGGATGATCGACTGCAAGAAATAATGATTATGCGTTGTTATGAAATACTGTTTAGTGTCATCCAATGAAATTTTTTCAGCAAGATATTTCGTGTAATACGGAAATACGTTTGATTCAGGTTCTTCGAATATAAGCGTATCTCCATCTTTTGCAGTTCCAATAGCAGCAGAATAAAATATTATTCTTTGCAGCGTATCAGAAATGATCGCATATGGATAGGCTGTCAAAATGCTATCTTCTTCTTTTGAGATTTCAATTTCATTATTTGCTTGTCTTAGCGTCAATTTGTATCCCCGTTCCTGAATAATTTCGCTCACTAGATTTCTGAGACCTCTATTCGTTTGTAAGAGAAAAAATAAATTATTACCGTGAGGAATCGATAAGGATTCGGAATACAATTGGGGAAAATTGGTCAAAACTTTGAAATGGTAGGGATGTATTCCAAAATCGTCAGATGGAGACTGCATGCCGAAAGACTGGTTCGCAAATGCCGAACTAAGTTCCCGCTCTCTGACGGAGTTCTTAAAAAGTTTTAAATAGACTTTACCGAATTCATATGAAACTTCAGTCCTAATCTCATCGGCGATTACGCTCACTTTGTTGGAAGGATCGTTTTCAAAAAATAGATTGCTGAGATCGTGTAGCCTGATCAGGCCCTCAAAGGTTAACGTACAAAATACTGCTGGTAACCCTAAGGCCTCCAGGATGTTTGACTTCCCAACATTAGGCTCCCCGATAAATAAATTCACACGCTTGCAATTCAATTGCAAGTCTTTAATGGATTTGAAATTTTGAACTGAGAGTTTTTTTATCATCTTCCCGGAAGAATTAAACGCCAAGTATTAATCTTCCAGGATCTTCCAACATCTCTTTTACCCGCACTAAAAAACTCACCGATTCTCTTCCGTCAATGATCCGATGGTCATATGATAATGCCACATACATGATAGGCCTTACTACTACTTCGCCATTTTTCACAACAGGTCTTTCCACAATATTATGCATGCCCAAAATAGCCGATTGGGGTGGATTGATGATTGGCGTTGACAGCATGGAACCGAACACACCACCGTTGGTGATGGAGAAGGTTCCGCCGGTCATTTCTTCTATGGAAAGTTTTCCGTCGCGGCCGCGCGTTGCCAGACGCACTACTTCACTTTCAATCTGTGCAAAGCTCAACTTGTCGGCATTGCGGATAACCGGCACCACCAACCCGCGCGGGGTTGACACGGCGATAGATACATCGCAATAATCGTGATATATGATCTCGTCTTTGTCGATAGAGGCATTTACGGCCGGGAAATCTTTCAGGGCCACGCAAATGGCTTTCGTGAAAAAAGACATAAACCCGAGGCCGACTCCATATTTTTCCTTGAATTGATCTTTATACTTCGAACGCAAATCCATCACCGGTTTCATGTCTACTTCGTTGAACGTGGTAAGCATGGCCGTTTCGTTCTTCACGGCAACGAGTCTTTTGGCAATGGTCTTGCGCAACGAGGTCATTTTCTCTCTGCGCTCACTGCGGCTCACTCCGTTCGAGAGCACCGGAGGTGCGACGGGCGCCGATGTTTTTGTTTCGGCTTTAGCGGGTGTCGCCTGCGCCTTTTGTGCGTCTTCCTTCGTGATTCTTCCACCTACGCCAGTGCCCTGCACCTGAGAAGAGGCGATTCCTTTTTCGTCTAATATTTTTCCTGCTGCCGGTGAAGGATGACCCGCTGCGTATGATTTTTCCCCGGATGCTGTGGCAGAAACCGGTGTTGCTGTTTGAGCTTTGCTGCTCGCCGCTACGGGAGCACCTTCGGCTATTTCGATCTTACAAATCAGACCACCAATGGGCAACGTTTCTTTTTCTTTCGCCACGATACGCAAAATGCCTGTTGCTTCCGCCGGCAATTCGAAGGTGGCTTTGTCAGATTCAACTTCGGCTATGATGTCATCGGTCTGCACGAAGTCACCTTCTTTTTTGAGCCAGGTGGAGATGGTCACCTCGGTGATGGATTCGCCTACGGCCGGAACTTTCATTTCTTTCACACCACCGGTAGGTTTTACACCCGAAGCCGCGGCAGCGGGCTGGGGTTTGCTTTCTGCTTTAGAAGGAGTGGCAGCCTGACCGTTCGGCTCGATCTCGCAAATGGTCTCGCCGATGGGAACGGTTTCTCCTTGTTGTTTGATGATTTTGAGCACGCCAGGGCTTTGCGCCGTGAGTTCGAAAGTTGCCTTGTCCGATTCAAGCTCGGCGATAACCTCATCGAGCTTTACTACGTCGCCGTCTTTTTTCAGCCAGTTGGCAATCGTCACTTCAGAGATGGATTCTCCTACTGTGGGGACTTTTATTTGAATTCCCATCGTGTGTTATTTTTTTTTATGATCAATTAAATCTCAAATGCCTGATTAACAATTTTCTCTTGTTCAGCCTTGTGAACCTTGCTGTAGCCTGTTGCCGGAGACGCACTGGCCTTTCTTGAAATATAAGCAACGTCATGCTTCGGCATCATGCGTTGCATATAAGACAACCAGCCCATGTTGGCGGGTTCTTCCTGAACCATCACCAGCTTCGCGCCTTTGTATTTTTTGAAAATGGCATTCAACTGCTTTTCCGGGAACGGGAACAATTGTTCGAGGCGAACGATAGCAGCATCCTTGATCTTTTTCTTCTGCTGGGTCTCCTGCAAGTCGTAAAATATTTTTCCTGAACATAGGATAACACGTTTCACGTCTTTGGCGGTTACGTTCGGATCGTCCAATACTTCGCTGAATGCCCCTTCTGTAAATTCCTTTAAGGGCGAGATCACCGCCGGATGTCTCAGCAAGGATTTAGGCGAAAATACAACACAAGGTTTGCGGAATGGCCACGTCACTTGTCTTCTCAGCAGGTGGAAAAAGTTTGAAGGTGTGGTCGGGTTTGCCACAATCATGTTGTATTCTGCCGATAATTGTAAAAATCTCTCCGGGCGACAGCTGGAGTGTTCGGGCCCCTGGCCTTCGTAACCGTGGGGCAACAGCATTACCAGTCCGTTCATACGCTGCCATTTTGATTCGGCGCTTGAAATAAACTGATCGATCATAACCTGAGCGCCATTCACAAAGTCACCGAACTGTGCTTCCCACAATACCAAGGCAAATGGCGACGACATGGAGTAGCCGTATTCAAAGCCGAGTACGCCAAATTCCGAAAGCAGCGAGTTGTAGATGTACAGCCGGCTTTGTGATTTGTCTATATTTTCTAATCCGCAATAAGGGGCATTGGTATTGGCGTCAAAGAAAAAGGCGTGGCGGTGCGAGAACGTACCCCGCCGCACATCCTGGCCTGTCATTCTCACGGGTGTTCCTTCGGCGAGCAGCGATCCGTAAGCCAACAGTTCGGCTTCAGCCCATCCTAAAACTTTTTCTTCGAAGAAAGCGGCCTGACGGTCTTTCAACAATTTTTCAATTTGCTTGATCGGCTTGAATCCTTCGGGGATCGAAGCTAGGGCCTTTCCAACTTTATCGATAGTGGCTTGTTTTATTCCGGTCTTGGGCGATTGATCAAAGTCTTGTTCTGTTGCCCTGCGCAGTTTCTCCCATTCTGCTTCAAGTTTCTGAGGCTTGTAAGGAAGCGGTTTCTGCTTCACTTCATTCAGCCTGTCCTGCAACTGGTTGCGGAAACTCTTATCCATTTCATCGGCCAGTGCCGCATCCACATCGCCTCGCTCGATGAGTTTCTTCACGTAGATCTCACGGGGATTGGGATGTTTGGCGATGAGGTTGTACAGCTTCGGCTGGGTGAACTTAGGCTCATCACTTTCATTGTGGCCATGTCTCCTATAACACAGCAGATCGATGAAAATATCTTTACCGAATTTCTGACGATATTCTACCGCGAGATTGGAAACGAAGTTCACCGCTTCGGCGTCGTCGCCATTGACGTGAAGCACCGGAGCGTCTACGATCTTGGCGATATCAGTGCAATAAATACTGGTACGCGCGTCGTCATAGTCGGTGGTGAAACCAACCTGGTTGTTGATCACAAAGTGGATCGTTCCTCCTGTGGTGTATCCGGGCAATCCCGACATCTGCACCACTTCGTATACAATACCCTGGCCTGCTACGGCGGCGTCGCCGTGTATGAGCAGCGCCATACCGGATTTAAGCTCACCACCATACTCATCGTCAATCTGGCCGCGTGTATAGCCGATAACCAGGGGATCTACTGCTTCGAGGTGCGATGGGTTGGGTGTAAGTTTTACATATATCTTATTCCCGGAGGGCGAAGTAATGTGACTGGAGTATCCGAGGTGGTACTTCACGTCGCCATCGCCCATGGTGAGATCGGGATTGACGTTGCCTTCAAACTCGGTGAAGATCTGCTCGTAGGTTTTGCCCAAAATATTTGAAAGCACGTTGAGGCGGCCGCGGTGTGCCATGCCAATAACAACTTCTTTTACACCGAGTTCGGCAGCTTTATTAATAATGGTCTGAAGGGCTGGTATGGTGTTTTCACCACCTTCCAACGAAAAACGTTTTTGGCCGAGAAACTTGGTATGCAAAAAGTTCTCGAACACTACTGCTTCGTTGAGCTTACCCAGTATTCGTTTCTTTTCATCGTTGCTCGGATTGTAGCTAACATATTCTTTTTCGCACTTCTGAAAAAACCATTGTCTGATTTCATCGTTGCGGATAAAGTTATATTCAAATCCTATCGGACCGAGATAAATGGTTTGGAGCCTTTGAATGATCTTGCGAAGGGTTGAACGCTGCATGCCGATCTCGGCGGCGACATCAAATTCCAAGTCAAGGTCGGCATCGGTCAGGCCAACACTTTTATGGTCTAACTGAACGTGGTGGTCTCTTCGCTCACGAACGGGGTTGGTTAACGAAGCCAGGTGCCCAAAAGAGCGATAAGCAAAGATGAGGTTACGAACCTGGGTTTCTTTGATCGACACAGAATCTTCAACGGCAGGGCCATGACCGTTTTCGCCAAAACGCTGCTGCGAAAAGTCATATCCTTCAAAAAACTTCTGCCATGTAACATCTACCGAGTTAGGATCCTTTTTGTAGGTCTGATAAAGTTGGTCCAGATAGCCAACATCCGCATTGGAGATATAGGAATATTTATCCATGGTATTTTATTGAAAGCCAACAAATGTATCGAACACCTTGTAGATTAAAAAACTGTGTACTCGGTTACACGAATATTTTGCTTAACGAGCTGATTCCCAAATAATGTCGGCACACTCAAACGCAATACATGGAAGTTCTTCCGCGCGATTGGGCTTTAGGGCAATCAAAAGAATGGCCTTAAACAGTGGTAAATTAAACCTTCGATCATATCTAAAGGCTCTACCTTCCCTTGGGTTAGCACCGTGGTTACCTTGTATGAATATTGACCATTTATTGCCGTTGTATTTCAAAATGAAATTAAATATCACATTTAAATGACTATTAATTTCATATCATCGTCTCAACATTGACAGGACGCGGCTCTATTTTTGAAAACATATGAAATTGCATATAGGCAAGGAAATAGAGCGTCGATACAAGGAATCTGGAATAAAATTGTCGGAATTCGCCCGTCGGCTCAATACCAGCCCCAGAAATGTATACACCATTTTCGACCGGAGTGAGATTAAGACAGATATGCTGACAAAGATCGGTCAGGTGCTGGGCTTTAATTTTTTCTCACTTTACATATCACCTGATTCTGAGGTGTTTTCAGAGCCCAGGTTGCCTTATCCGCCGGGCAAGGGGCAACAGGAGACCATCTCGGTGGTAGTGGTCCTGGATGGCCAGGAATCCTCTCTAAATCAATGGATTAAGCGGCTTACGGTCATCAACAAATCGCTCGGATAACTTTTTGCGATTCGATGTCATTTTCGGATTGCCTGATCCGGAAAATACCGCTAAATTTGCAGCCTTATTTAAAAAAACCGGACGAGTTCCGATAAACTAAAACAAATGGCTGTTAAAATCAGATTGGCCCGCAGAGGCCGCAAGAAACTGGCGATGTTCGATGTAGTCGTAGCTGACGCCAGAGCACCACGCGATGGTCGCTTCATTGAAAAAATTGGTACTTACAACCCACTCACCAACCCTGCCACGATCGACTTGAATAACGACCGTGCTTTCCATTGGCTGATGAATGGTGCGCAACCTTCTGACACGGTAAAAGCTATGCTTTCTTACCGCGGCATCATGCTTAAAAAGCATTTGCAGATCGGCGTGATCAAAGGTGCAATGACTCAGGAGCAAGCCGATGGCAAGCTGGCTGAGTGGATGAAAAGCAAAGAGGCTAAGATCCAGAACAAGCGCGATAGGCTGGCTTCAGATAAGCAGGCCCAGGCCAAAGCTCGTAAGGACGCTGAAACTAAGGTTAAAGAAGCAAGAGCTGAAGCAATTCGGAAGAAGCAAGCTGCCGCTGCCGAAGCTGCCGCCGCTGCGCCTGCAGCTGCCGAGAACACCGAGGCCGCTGCTGAACCTCAGGCCTAATAAATTGTCATCATTAACAAAATGCCAATGCGTAAATCACGTATTGGCATTTTGTTTTAATTGATTCCCTACAGACAATGGACGTCAACGGTTATTATAAGATCGGTTTTATCCTGAAACCTCATGGACTCAAAGGTGGCGTCACCGTATCGTTGGACGATAACGGTCCCGAAGATCTTTCCACACTCGATTCGTTATTCATTGAAAAGAACAAAAGACTCGTACCTTACTTTATTGAATCGATATCGGTGCGGGGCGACAAGGCTTTTGTGAAGTTGGAAGACGTAGATACACCGGAAGCTTCGAAGGCCGTTTCCAAATGTGCAGTTTACCTGCCCAAATCAACGCGACCGAAGTCCGGAAGAGGTGAGTTTTACGACGACGAAGTAGTCGGTTTCGAGGTGATAGATGAAGAGCTAGGCTCGCTGGGAAAAGTATTTGAAGTGGCGCAGGCGGGACCTAACCGATTGCTGGCGGTCGACCACGACGGAAAAGAGGTTCTGATCCCGATCAATAGTCCTTTTATTATAAGCGTCAATAAGAGCAAGAAGAAAATTACCGTGCAGCTTCCCGATGGATTTTTGGATATTTGAGAGGAGAAAATACCTTCGAGTTTCGAGCTCAAGCCTGAACTTCTCACAGCTCATAGGCTCGAAGCTTAGAACATAACACTGCCGAAATGCATATCGACATCATCACTTGTTTACCTCGCCTGATCGAAAGCCCCTTCAATGATTCGATACTTAAGAGAGCTCAAGCCAAAGGACTGGTGGAAGTAAACATCGTCGACCTGAGAAGTTATGCTACCGACAAGCACAAATCTGTAGATGATTACGCCTACGGCGGTGGTGCCGGTATGGTGATGATGATTGAACCTATCGATCGCTGCCTTACCGAACTGAAGTCGCAAAGAACGTACGATGACATTATTTACATGAGCCCGGACGGTGAGCGATTCTCCCAGTCGATCGCCAACAAACTGAGCCTGAAGAAAAATCTTATTCTCCTCTGCGGCCACTACAAGGGTGTTGACGAACGGGTGCGCGAGCATCTGGTTACACGTGAAATGAGTATCGGTGACTATGTATTGTCGGGGGGCGAATTAGCTGCAGCCGTGATCGCCGACGCCGTGATCAGACTTATTCCAGGGGTGCTGTCTGACGAGACATCGGCTTTGAGCGACTCGTTTCAGGATAATCTGGTGGCGCCGCCGGTTTACAGCCGCCCTGCAGAATACAAAGGCTGGAAAGTGCCCGATGTGCTACTATCTGGCCATGAGGCGAAGATCGAGCAATGGCGGCACGAAAAGGCAATCGAACGGACCAAAATCAGGCGTCCCGGCCTGCTGGATGGCCATGAATGAGGTTTTTTAAACATTCTTGATCCGGAGTTCTGACTTCTCAATTCTTTTCCTAAATTTGCAGTCCGTTTTAAAAACCATCGAGTTATGGCTGATTTAATTAAAGTTGTAGAGCAAGAGTTTGCTAAAGTGCGTGAGTCTATCCCTGCTTTCAAGCCTGGTGATACTATCAATGTTCACGTGAAAATAAAGGAAGGTAATAAGGAAAGAATCCAGCAGTTTCAGGGCACTGTGATCCAACGCAGAGGACCGGGCACTAACGGTGAGACCTTCACGGTAAGAAAGGTATCTAACGGCATCGGCGTAGAGCGTATT
>JBMOKS010000290.1:0-2199 GCA_049324355.1 Bacteroidota bacterium | reverse complement strand
ATAAAAGGAATGCGGGCAGTTTCTGGTTTCTTACTTAATATATGGAGTACCCCATACCCATCGAGTTCGGGCATCATGATGTCACAGATAATCAAATCGGGGGCTTCCTTTTGTGCTAGGTCAACGCCTGCTTTTCCGTTAGGTGCTGTAAGCACTTCAAAATTGGCCAATGATAAAATTTCACTTGTGTTCTCCCGTACTTCCGGGTTGTCTTCAATTAACAGTATTTTCTTCATGGGATCTTGTGTACCGGTTTAAGGGTTTAGAGGGAACATGACGGTAAAGGTACTGCCTTTTCCATATTCGCTATCAAAGGTAATGCTACCATTCAAAAGATCAAGATATCGTTTTATGATGTTCAACCCAAGACCAGTGCCCTGAATATTGGTGGCGTTAGATGCCCGGAAGAACCGTTCAAACATATGGCGCTTATCGTCCTCCGGAATGCCAATACCTTCGTCACGCACAGCGATGTATAGCTGGTCGTTTTCCGTAGTACACTCGATAAAGATTGTTTTGCCTTGATCAGAATACTTGCTGGCGTTAGACAACAAATTAAACAAGATGTTTCGCAAGATGCGGGGGTCCGAACAAAAAGTCCCGATAGTCGGAGAACTTGTTATTTCCACCCGTTGGCCTGGCTTAAGCAGGTGCTTAATTTCTTCAATAACGTCATGGAAGAAGTCGGACAGGGTAATGTTTTCCCTAACGATATCAATCTTGCCCTCCTCAAGTTTCCCAAGTGACAGAAAGTCATTCAAGATGCCGGTCAGGTGGTTTACATTTGACTTGATCCTAGCAATGTGTTTATCTACTTTCTCGTTTTCACCCTTTTCTCGATATTGGCTGATGAGCGATGCCGAACTCAAAATTGTGCTCAGAGGCGTGCGAAATTCATGGGAGGCAATAGATACAAATTTTGATTTTAGTTCATTAAGCTCACGCTCTTTAGCCAATGCATTACGTGTTTCTTCCTCCGCTTTCTTTCTTACCTTAATTTCGCGCTCCAGTTCTTTGATTGTATTATTGAGTGCCTCGGTGCGCACTTTAACTTTCTTTTCCAACTCAGCCGCATAGACCAGTAGTTGTTCTTCGCTTTGCTTTAATGCTTCTTCTGATTTCTTGCGCTGGGAAATGTCAATCACAAAAGCCATGATCAATACGCGCTCGCCTATTTTGCGATAGCTTAGGCTCACCTCGACCGGGAATTCAGAATTGTCTTTCCTTTTCGCCATCAGGTCACGGCCAATACCCATGCGTCTGGGCTCTGGATGTTCGTGGAACTGTTCCCGGTTATGGGCATGATTTCCTCGGAAACGATTGGGTATAAGATCATCTACACTCATTCCCACCAACTCCCCTTGGATGTAACCAAACATAGATTCGGATACCGGGTTAGCTAACAAGATGGTTCCTGTCTGGTCAATCATCAGAATGCCCTCCGCGGCACTTTGAAAGATTTCCCGAAAGGTTTCCGGACTTATCGAATCGATTTCGAAGTTTTTCATTTACACGTTCCTCTCCGGCAAGTTAGCTAACGATTTTCATGATTAAAATCAGTTTTATGACTGATATTCGTCTAGATACGCCCTTTTCAGAATCCGGTAGCTTTGAATTTTAAATTAAGGTATGAAGTCTATAGTCTGTGCGTTGGATTTCTCTGAAAGCTCTGATAAGGCGCTTGAGGTGGCTTCAGCTTTGGCTCGACAGCACAAGGCGCACCTCTCTATACTCTTTTCTTATCGATTGCTGCCGGCCGAGTTAAGTGATGAAGCTTCAACGCTCAAAAACCGGATTGTAACGGAAGCCCGAGAAAAATTTGTTGCCCTGGAAAAAAAATATGACTTGCCTGGTACTGTTGAGTATGAATTTAAGACTGAAATAGGATTTCTGGCCGACCGGGTGGAAAGTTTTGCCCGCAAAAAGAATGTTGACCTGGTGGTGTTGAGTGAAGAACAAGCTCATACGATGAACGATCAGCGTGGTCGGGATCTCAAGGAAATTCTGGAGGAGCTAAATATCCAACACCTTATTATCTGACGACCTTTTGAGTAGATAAATTCTTTCCCAGTTGCCCAAGTATCAATGTTCTTCCTGATACTTTCCTTAATTTTCCCGTTATTTTTAAAGGGCCCCATCTTATGGAAGAACTTCCAATTAACTCACCTGTTGTCGAAAAGCAGGAAGATTTCCCCACAT
>JBMOKS010000289.1:0-2199 GCA_049324355.1 Bacteroidota bacterium | reverse complement strand
CCTTAAAAAATCCACCCAAAGTAATTTTTACTACCGCATTTCGCGATTACGCGATCGATGGGTTTGAACTTGAGGTAGCAGACTATTTGCTGAAGCCTATACCCTTCGATCGTTTTCTGAAAGCTGTTGCTAAGGTTCTGCATCAGCCCAACAACAGTCAATTCACGTCAACGGCCACTACAAATCATAAGTCAGAAGCGAGCAACGACTACGTTTACTTTAAAGTAGACAAGAAGATGGTAAAGACGAAGATGGCCGACATTCTGTATATCGAAAGCATTAAAGACTACGTTAAAGTTCGTACTTCGGAAAAAGAGATCATTACGCAGCAAAAGATCAGCTATCTCGAAGAAAGTCTTCCTAAAGAAATATTTTTGAGGATCCACCGCTCGTTCATCATCAACAGGGACAAGATAGATGCTTATTCCGCTACCGATGTGGAGATCGGGAAATTCCACGTGCCGATTGGAAGAAATTATAAGAACGACGTGATGAAGGTGCTGGCGAAGAAAGTATTTTAGTAGAGTCACAAAATATTGTGAGCAGAGTCACAAAATATTGTGTCCCTAAAATCTCTTAATTGTAAATTCCACACGACGGTTCATGCGACGTGATTCTTCGGTGTCGTTGCTGGCGATGGGTTTGGTGCCACCATAACCTTTTCCAGCGATGCGCTTAGGGTCAATACCTTTTGAAACCAGGTACGCTTTCACTTTGTTAACGCGTTGTTGCGATAGCTTCACATTGTCGGCGTGAACGCCGCGGTTGTCGGTATGACCGGCCAGTTCAATTTTTACGTTGGGGTTCTCTTTCAAGAACGAAACCACAAGGTCAAGTTCTGGATAAGACTCCGGGAGGATTTCGGTTTTTGTTTGCACGAACAATACATTCCTGAGATTTACCGTCGTGCCAACTTCTACGGGTTGAAGTCTGAAGTTCATTTCAAGTTCCTGCATCTCGTAAGTGTGGATATCAAGTTTCTCCAGGGTGCTCACAAAGCCGTGCGCTTCGATCTTGATCACATACTCGGCGGTAGAAGGAATAGCGACTGAAAATCCGGCGCCATTGGAAGTCGTCTGTGTATTCAGAGCGGGTCCAGCAAACGAGACCGTTGCGGCCACGGGCTCTCCTGTTTTTGAGTTTGTTACTTTGCCATAAACCTTTACGAGCTTATCATTAAGGGGCTCACGGTTTACGGGGATAATTTTAACCGCCGTGTCGGGAGTGAGCTGCTGTTGAGCAACAATATCCTGTGGTTCATTGATGGCATCTTCACGTTTATAAAATTTAATATCTCCATAGCCGTCGCTATTTTTCGTACTGGTGAATATAGCGACGTCTGTCGATGGGCATACCCGATAAAATAATTCACGGCCTTCGGAGTTGATGTTGATGCCCATGCTTACCGGCGCCGACCAATTCAGCCACGAATCATCGAGTCGTGTGGCGGTGTAAACATCAAAACTTCCAAGACCCTTTCTTCCATTGCTGGAGAAATACAGGGTCTTTCCGTCGTTACTGAGGGAAGGGCACAGTTCCTGAAATTGCGTGTTAATGGTGTTACCCAAATTTTTGGGTTCGGTCCAACTCGTGCCGTTGTTGAAGCTCACATAAATATCCTCCACGCCATGGGTTCCATATGTTTCTGCGGAGAATACGAATAAGCGGTTGTCAGCCGAAACAAAGCCGCCCACAATGCGCGACTTGTTCAGAAAATAAGGAATGGTAATGTTTTCGGGCCTTGTCCAGCCATTGCCAGTGTTTCTGGAAACGGATATGCCTTGTGTTCTGGCGGTAACACCGGTCGGATCATAATGCCCGTGAAGAAATAACTGCGTTCCGTCGGCCGAAAAACCGGCTACAGCATTATACGCGCGATCGTTGAGCAGCGCGCCGCCATGAACAGGCGCTGTCCACTGATCACCAACGAGCCTGGAAAACCAGATATCACCCGGATCTTTTTTACTGCCAATATTTTGGGGATGGTTGCCGATCGTGAAGAACAGCGTTTTGCCGTCAGGACTCATCACGGGATTCTGTTCATCATATAAAGAGTTGGTCAGTTGGAATGAATCATTCGTCAACGGCTGAGCCTGAAGCACGGTTGTTAGAACAAAAGACACTACAATGGTAAAAAATCGCATGGATGATAATCCGTTAACCCACAAATATACAAGTCACTTCCGAATGCCACATAGG
>JBMOKS010000288.1:0-19775 GCA_049324355.1 Bacteroidota bacterium | reverse complement strand
AAAAAGGCCGAAAATTATCCGACGAACTCAACTTGCTGCTTAGCAAGGGCTTTGCGAGAATACTGATCAACGGCGAAGTGAAGTTTATCGAAGAATTGTTAAATCCCGCCCCGACTCCAACGGAAGGAAAAAAGAAAGGTGGCCCCAAGGGCCTTAACAAACTGGAAGGCGAATTTGAGATTCTGGTCGACCGCGCCTCTGTAAACCCTGAAGATGAAGATACCACCTTCCGCCTGTCAGACTCCGTACAAACTGCTTTTTTTGAAGGCGAAGGTGATTGTATTGTTTACGCCGAAGGCCATGACAAATTCAATTTCTCTGATCGCTTCGAACTCGACGGCATAAAATTCACCGAGCCGTCAGTAAATTTTTTCAGTTTTAACAATCCTTATGGGGCCTGCCAGACCTGCGAAGGGTTCGGAAAAGTGCTGGGCATCGACGAAGACCTTGTTATTCCCGACAAATCGTTGTCAGTTTACGAGGGCGCCATTGCGCCGTGGCGTAGCGAAGCCATGAGCGAATGGGCCAAACCATTGTTGAAAAACGGTATCAAATTCGACTTCCCAATACACCGACCTTATTGCGAACTCACGCCGCAACAACGCGAGTTATTGTGGCAGGGCAACGAATTCTTCGACGGCATTCACGACTTTTTCAAATACCTGGAGTCGAAAACCCACAAGATCCAATATCGCGTGTTGCTTTCCCGATATCGTGGTCGTACCAATTGCCCGGATTGCCGGGGCACGCGCTTGCGGAAAGACGCCCAGTATGCAAAAATAGCCGGTGTCTCCATCACCGACCTGGTGTTGATGCCGATCGAAGATGTTTTGATATTCTTCGACAAAATCAAACTGAATGAATTCGATCAGAAAGTTTCCGACAGGATACTGACAGAGATCAAGTCAAGACTGCAATATATGGTGAAGGTAGGCCTGGGCTATCTTACCCTCAATCGTATTACGTCCACACTCTCCGGTGGAGAGTACCAGCGAATTAAACTCGCAACTTCGCTCGGCAGCGCATTGGTAGGTTCTATGTACGTGCTCGATGAACCTAGTATCGGCCTACACCCAAGAGACACCGCCCGCATGGTGGAAGTACTAAAAACTTTACGCGATCTCGGCAACACCGTTATTGTGGTGGAGCATGAAGAAGAGATCATGCGGGCCGCCGATCAGATCATTGATATCGGCCCTGGCGCTGGTAGCCACGGAGGACAATTGGTGTTTCAAGGCACTTTAAGTGATATCAACGGGAAAGTTAAGTCGCATACGACGAATTATCTCAGTGGCGCAGAAGAGATCACCATACCGGCTATAAGAAGAAAGTGGCACGATTGTATCACAGTGATGGGCGCACGGGAAAATAATTTGAAAAATCTCAATGTAAAATTTCCACTGGGCGCGCTTACCGTAGTGACGGGTGTGAGCGGGTCGGGAAAATCCACGCTCATTAAAAAAGTATTGTACCCGGCGATCGGACGAATGAATGGATCTGTCGCAGAAGTTCCGGGACGCTATGATAAACTGGAAGGTGACATTTCACGAATATCCCAGGTGGAATTCGTAGATCAGAATCCTATTGGAAAATCGTCGCGGTCGAACCCGATCAGCTATGTAAAAGCATACGATACCATCCGGCAGCTGTTCTCCGACCAGCCGCTTGCCAAGCAGCGCGGCTATAAGCCTTCTCATTTTTCCTTTAACGTAGAGGGAGGTCGATGTGAAACTTGCCAGGGTGAAGGTGAGATAAAAGTAGAAATGCAGTTCATGGCCGATATTTATCTGAAATGCGAGACCTGCCATGGAAAACGTTTCAAGCAAGAAGTGTTGGAGGTGGAGTACAACGGTAAGAACATCGCCGACATTCTAGACCTCACGGTAGAAGATGCCCTGGTATTTTTCCAGGATAAAAAAACCGTATACGATAAAATTCTTCCGCTCAACGATGTTGGTCTCGGCTATGTGAAACTCGGGCAATCTTCTAACTCTTTGAGCGGCGGCGAGGCGCAGCGTGTGAAACTGGCTTCTTTCCTCGGTAAAAATTCTACGGAAGGTCATATACTTTTCATTTTCGACGAGCCCACTACGGGACTGCATTTTCACGATATCTCCAAACTGTTGAAAGCGATCAACGCTTTGGTGGATGAGGGTCATAGTGTGATTGTCATCGAGCACAACCTGGAAGTCATCAAATGCGCCGACTGGATCATCGATCTCGGTCCGGAAGGTGGCGAAAAGAAAGGCGGCAACCTCATCTTCGAGGGCACCCCTGAAGACATGGTGAAAAAAGGGAAAGGTTATACGGCAGAGTTTCTCAAGCAAAAATTAGCCCTGACAGCAGGAATTACGAATTACAGGTGACAAAATGGCTTAAAGACATGTTCTTTATTCTGAAATTTCATCACCTCTAATTCATAGTCATCATTCATTGGTGATCCATACTGATTTTCGTTGCGTATCACCCGCTTGCTCTACTAACAATAAATAAATTCCATCGGCCATAAATACTTCCGGCGCTATTCTCACTCCCTCTGTCACCTCATGAGCGTTAAATTCACCTCGATAATATTCCTGTCCCATCAAATCAATCACCCGCACCTGCAAGGGGCTGATGTTTTTTGTTATCACTTTGAAGCCGATGTTGTGCTGTGATGTAGGATTTGGAAATACGGTGACTTCCATTGGTGTTTCCGCTGTTTCCATATTGGTATCCAATATAGGCGGCGCCCCTGTAGTCAGGGCTTCATCCGGTATGTTCACCCATTCATCACCGGTATCCGGACCCATATATTGTATTGTTAAATATTCGTCGCCGATGTTCTCAAAATATTTAACTACAATGTGCTTCGGTCCTCCGGCATCAATAATTCTTGTAGTGCAATTCCATATGGGAGTTGAATAGGGCACTCGCGAATCATTTCTGTGCAGAACCTCTATGCCATCCAGCTCAACCCGGCTGCCGTCACTTGAACTGATGCAGAAGCCATAATTTCCGGGGGTCTTGATGTTGAGGTAGCCTTCGAATTTAAAATTGAAATAATCGTCTTGTTTGCGTGGGCTCAACGTAAAATTTGATGCACTTCCGGTGACCTCGGCAGGTTTCGACCAATCGATTTCATCGAGGTTGGTCCATGTGCCGAGGCTGTGCTCATAATAAAGCCCGGTCATGTGAGTAGTTACTGTGATCGGGTTGCTTTCGGCACTGAAGTTTTCGCCCAAATCTTCTGCCCTTACAGTAAAGGTATATGCTGTATTTAAGTCAAGGTCTGTCAGCAAGTATGAAGTTTCATTGGGCCCTACTAATATTTCGCGTCCCGTGGCTTCAGAATGTCCCTTGTAATAAATTCGATATTGCTTAATCCCCGAACTATCCGTGGATGCGTTCCAGGAAAGTTTCGCTGATCGCATGGCCGTTGCCAGTGTGCCCGCAAAATTTTGTGGTACTGACGGTGGTTCTGTATCGGTCTCAACCAGCAGCGTAGCTCCGCTGGTAAGCATCTCATCGGGTATTGGTATCATATGCATGTCGGTGTCAGGCCCTTTGTATCGTACTGTTAAATACTCATCTCCTGTATACTCGAAATACTTCACAACGATGTGCTTGGGGCCTGCTCTGGGAATATGCGTTTTTGAACAAAAGTTGTGAGCGCCTGGTGGTTCTTGATGTAAGCCATTCCAGTCGAGAATCCTGGTGTCATCCAGCTCCAATCGTACTCCGTCACTTGAATTCACGCAGAAGTTATAGTCTCCCGGCGTTTTGATATAAAGGTATCCCTCGAACTTAAAATTGAAATAATCGTCTTGCTGCCGCGGACTCAGTGTAAAATTAGGCACGGTTCCGGTAAACTCCGCAGGTCTTGACCAGTCAATGTCATCGAGATCGGTCCATGCGCCCGTGGAGTGCTCATAATAAAGCCCCGTCATTTGAGTACTGAATGTTACGGAGTTGCTTTCACCACTGAGGTTTTTGCCGAGATCCTCGGCTGTGATGCTAAATGTATACAATGTATTCAGATCAAGGTCCTTCAATATGTATGAGGTTTGATCAGGCCCGGTTGTTACTTCGCGGGCGGCGGCCTCTGTGTGTGCCTGGTAACGAATTCTATATTGCCCGATTCCCGAATTGTCTGTCGACGCGTCCCAGGTAAGTTTTACCGATCGCATTGCGGCTGTCGTTGCCGTGAGATTCTGTGGTGTCGAAGGTTCTATGGCATCCGCCTCCGTATTGATAACCAAATATGAGGTTGATGCAAGGGGGGCATAGTTTGAGCGAGCCGATTGAGCTACCGCCCTGATCTTGTAGTGATAAGTTGACGAAGGTTTGAGTGCTTCGTCTATAAAACTTTCTACATCGGCACGCGTTAGGTCTAGCATTCTCCACAAACAATATTTGCCGGGTTCAAGAACCTGGCGTCGCCAGATTTCAAAGCCTGTTTCATCCGATGAGGCATCGGTCCAGGTAAGTCTGGCGCTGGTCAAAGACAATATCTGACCTGCAAAATTTTCTGGGGCGGTAATTGACAGTGGGGCCTGATTGTTAAAGATGACTTGTTTAGCTTCTGAAGGTAAGCTAGGGCAATTATCATAGCCAGCCGTTACCAATGTATATGAACCATTGCCTGTGCATTCTCCTGTACAATCGCCGCCTTTAAAAATTGGAAATCGCACGGTATCATCTTCTGATCCGGCAAAATCCATGAGCGTTCCGTCTTTATACCAGTAGTAATGCGCGTAGCCATCAGGAGCCTTCAGACGAGCTTGGGCGTAATTGTTCAGGTCTTTAAGTAGCAGCGTTCCAACTTGTTCAACCACAGGTTGCTGAGGCTCTTGTTGAGCGACCATGACCGTTTGGGACCACGAGTTCCAATCAGCTTCCGTGGGGTTGGGCACACGGCTGAATCTGGCTCTGTATGCGCCAGGAACATTGGCTTCATACACAGCGTGGACAGCATCATCGATAATAACACCGTTGTACTCCCATTGATAAGCTCTGAAACCTTGGGCTAACTCCAACCGAACTCCTTGTTCAGAGGTCAGGCAAATAGTACTATTGCCACCGTAGGCATGAAGGTTTGATTTATTTTTTGAGAGTATCCATTGAAAAAAATCCGGTTCACGGTAGGCAGTGTTCCACGTTCCGTGACCGAGATTCGGATATAAAGTATATCGCACAATGGCTCCTCCGTTTTTGAATTTTCGCACATATCCTTCGGTCTTTGCGAGTGTAGGATTGATATCCTGGCCACCCTGAAAAATCCAGAGCGGAATATGAGCTATATTTTGCAATTGGTTTTGTGAGATGATGCCTGCGTCGCTGATGGCTGACATTGACAGGGCTGCTGCGAAAAGCCAAGGTGCTCGTTTAATGGCTTCGTATACACCAGCACCGCCATTGGAAAGTCCGTGGATGTAAACACGATTTTTATCGATATTATATTTTTGTAATACCAACCTCAAAAGCCTGATTGCATCTTGAACGCTAGACGCATCCCAACCATTGAGATTTTGAGGCACTAAAACAAAACCTGGAAAGGCCGTTGCCGGAAGCGTCGGATCATCTGGCAGACGTGATCCGGCCCTATTACGGGCGTCGAGGTGGGCTTTCCCAGCTTGCATCAGATTGTGATCATTATTTAGCAGCATAGACGATGCTTCAGCAGGCGCCGCCGGCAGGTTTGTATTCGGTTTCCATGTGCGATCTGCATGATAGCACTTGTTTTCCCAGCAATTGCCACGTTCACCTGCCCCCTGCATAATAATAATGATGGGGTAACCCGCAGAATGAGAAGTGTCGTAATTTTTAGGAAACAACAAGCGGTAATTCATGGTAAAATAATCGAAGTTTCCGTTTCTCTCCCTGAGATTGCCCTCAGTGTATGGACTGGAATCCCAGGAAGAAGTCATATCCAAATAGGTGTTGGTTCTAACTCCAGGAGCACTTTCTCGAAAACTAAATGTTTTGTTCTCCTGCAAATAATAAAAGCGTGTTTCTGATTTCGTGATACGGATATCCAACGTTCCAAAATCAGTATGGGTGTTGTAGATATAAGATGTGTCTACCTGCGCAAAAAGATTCCAACCAAAAAATAAAATCAATAAAAAGCCAACTACTTTTTTCATAAGATGTAAGATTAAAATTCCAACTCATTTTTTTGACTCGTCAAATCTATACAGCCGACTTTTTTGTTTTTAGATTTATCGATTAAAAAAAATGGAACTGAAATAACACTACATCTATTGATGAAGTCATACTGCTGTAGTAGTTGTTATGCAATTTTACTTCATGTGCTTTATCGGATATTTTCCAACAAATCTTTAGACTTACGTCGGTCCTGGTGAAATATCCCTCCAGGTGGAAAGAATTTCAGTGAGAACAAATCACGAATTGAATATTATGATTTCATTTCGTCATTTGTTACCCACCTTTAGTTTTTGATCGACACCCTTTGTCGTGTGATGCGACCCTCCTGCTCGACGATCATTAAATAAATTCCATCAGGTATCAGTTGTTGCGGAATTATTCTCATGCTTTCGGCATGCTGACTTGGATCAAACTCAGCATGGTAAACTTCGCGACCGTTAAAATCAATTACGCGAACTTGTATGGGCACGACGTTCTCGGTTATCAGTTTAAAGTTGATGTCGTGCTGAGAAGTAGGATTGGGAAATACGGTGAGCGCCAAGGGTGCTTCAGTAATCGCCGGCTCACGTGCCGAGGCAAATTCATCGCCGGATGCCAACATCGTCGGCGAAGTTCCGCTCGTTAACGCGACGTTAGGTATAACCATCCAACTGTTGCCGGTGTCAGGTCCTTTATACCTTACCGTAAGAACCTGATTGTCGGCATACTCGAAATATTTTACGTTAATTCGCTTTGCTCCGGCCGAAAGATTTTGGGAAACACTGGTGATGGTTCTTGTTCCATGAATACCGTCGTTGTTTACAACCAATACCCCATCGAGTGTCAACCTGCTTCCATCGCTGGAAACTGTCTGGAATGTGTACGATCCTCCTATACTGATGTAGAGGAAGCCGTCGAATTCGAAGTTGAAATAATCCTCCTGCGTACGGGGCGTCAAGGTAAAGTTCGGCACTGTGCCCGTAAACTCGGGTAAACTCGACCAGTTGATCTCGTCTATGTCAGACCATGCACCCGTGCTATGCTCATAGTAAAGTCCGTTCACATAAGTACTCGCTGTTGCCGAATTGCTTGCAGCGCTCAGATTTCCCCCTAAGTCTTCAGCTTTCACCGTAAACGTATAAGACGTGTTAAGATCAAGATCGGTGAGCACATGTGATGTTTGCGTTGATCCGGTAGCTATCGATTGTCCGTTAAAATAGATCCTATACTGCCTGATGCCGGTATTGTCTGTCGATGCCTGCCACATGAGTTTTATGGTTTGAATCGCCGTGGTTGCTGCCGATAAATTCTGCGGCGCAGATGGCGCAGTGTTGTCGTCGGCAGTGTTAATCACGAGATAGGAAGGGGAAGCGGAGGGTGTGTAGTTTGATCGCGCCGAACTGCTCACCGCCCTGATTTTGTAATGATACGTCGACGATGGCTCAAGTCCGTCGTCAGTAAACGTTTCTATGTTGACGTTCGTAATGGTTCGCATTTCCCACGGCGAAAAACTAGAGCTCCCCAGAACTTTGCGACGCCATATCTCGAAACCGGTTTCATTCGAAGACGCGTCGTTCCAGTTTAATTTGACGGTAGTCAGAGACAAGATCTGTCCTGTAAAGTCTCCTGGTGCCGTGATCGACACCGGAGCTTGATTATTAAAAATTATCTGTTTCGCAAGCGAAGGCGGACTGGGGCAACCATCAAATCCGGCGGTCACTAAAGTATAAGAGCCATTGCCCGTGCACGGTCCGGTGCAATTGCCGGCTTTGAAAATGGGATATTGGGTGGTGTCGTCTTCAGATCCTGTAAGATTTACTAGTGTTCCGTTTTGATACCAATAATAATGCGCGAAATCGCCAACAGCTTTTAGTCTTGCATTGTTATAATTGTTGAGATCCTTCAATAGCAACGTTCCGATCTGTTCTACGATCGGTCGTGGAGGATTTTGTTGTGAGACCGTAACCGGTGCAGACCATTCGTTCCACTCCGATGCAGATGGGTTAGGTACGCGGCTAAATCTTGCACGGTACGTGCCGGTAGTGTTAGCCTCGTATACTGCCGCCGTAGCACCTGAAATAATAACGCCATTGCGCTCCCATTGGTAAGCTCTGAAACCTTTTGCCAGCTCCAGACGAACCCCTTGACCTGTTGTCTGACAAATTGCGGTGTTGCCGCTATGGCTGTGCAGGGCGGCTTTGTTCTTAGAAAGCATCCATGAAAAAAATTCAGGCTCCTTGTATGCGGTGTTCCATGTTCCGTGGCCAAGATTCGGATACAACGAGTATCTCACGATAGCGCCGCCACTTCTGAATTTTCGGATATAACTTTCGGTCTTCGATGGTGTTGGGTTAAGATCCTGGCCACCCTGGAAGATCCATAGTGGGATATGGGCAGTATTCACCAATTGATTTTGCGTAGTAATACCTGCGTCGCTTGGAGCCGACATAGGCAAAGCAGCTGCGAAGAGCCAGGGCGCTCGTTTAATGGCCTCGTAAACAGCAATACCACCATTGGAAAGCCCGTGAATGTAGACACGATCTTCGTCGATATTATATTTTTTTACAACCAGCCGTACAAGCTTGATGGCGTCTTGTAATGTGGGAATATCCCATCCATTAAGATTTTGTGCAAACAATACGAAACCCGGAAATGCTCTCGGCGATAAACCTGGATCGTTAGGCAGACGTGTTCCAGCCTGATTGCGCGCGTCGAAGTGGGGTTTTCCACCGTGCAATAAGTTGTGGTCGTTGTTCATCAATTCAAAGTCCGCGTCAGTAGGCGCCGGTGGCGTGTTGGTCAAAGGTTTCCATTTACGGTCGGCATGGTAACAATTGTTGTCCCAGCAATTACCTCTTTCGCCTGCACCATGCATCATCACGATGATGGGATAACCCGGAGAATACGTTGTGCTATAGTTGTTGGGAAATAACAACCTGTAGTTCATGATAAAATAATCGGAGGCTCCGCTCTTTTCCCGAAGATTGCCTTGCGTGTAAGGACTGGAATCCCAGGAGGTCATATCCAAATACGTGTTGGTCTTCACACCCGGAGAGCTTTCCCGGAAACTGATCGTTTTATTTTCCTGTAAATAGTAATAGCGTGTTGCTGATTTTGCTATCCGGATATCCAGGGTACCATATCCGGTATTGGTATTATAAACATAAGATGTGTCTACTTGTGCAAAAACTTCCCAACAAAATGATAAGATCACTACCATGCCAACTGCTTTTTTCATACGGTAAATTTTAGGTCATTAATTTTCCTTTTTGGACGTTAAACTTCACCGTAATAGAAAAAATCTTATGCCAGTGTTAAACCGCAAGAGCATCGGGTACGCCAGCGATTAAAATGAGATCAAACAGCGGTTAAAAATCTTCACCGGTGATGTCAGGGCGATAGCAGAAAAGGAGGCAGACGTGCGTTTTAAATATTTCTTAACGATGACGGCGAGTTTGCCCCGGTTTTGACCCGGGTATATTATCCCCGTGTTGTTTTTCCGTTAAACCGGTTTCTGATGCTTGAACATCAACCGGTTCATTACGTTATTAGTGGTGTCATCAACCACTACAACAATGACAACATTCCATCAAAGACATCAGATCCTGGAGTCGCTAGATTCTTTGGATCAGGTGCAGACGGAGAAGGTCTTAGACTACATTAAAGGACTGTTGACCGTACCCCGCACTGACGCCCGTTATCAGAAATTGAAACGTGAAGCGATGAAAGAGATTCGACATGCGTTGGGCAAAGGCAGAAAACTGAACCCTTCGTTCTAAAGTCGGTCATCTGTTTCGTCGACTTGTAAGATGTGATGCCTGTCGCATCGAAGAATTTCTCTTTTTTTCAGCTAGTTATACTTAACGTAGTGCTCCCACTTTTCAATGGCATCTTTGATGTCATCGGGAATGTCGGAATCAAATCGAAGCAATTCTTTTGTTACCGGATGAGTAAAGCCGAGCGTCTTGGCGTGAAGTGCCTGACGTGGTATGACCTTAAAACAATTTTCTACAAACTGTTTATATTTAGAAAACACAGTTCCTTTGAGTACCTGATCACCTCCGTATAATGCATCGTTAAACAGTGTATGTCCCAGGTGCTTCATATGCGCCCTGATCTGGTGGGTGCGTCCGGTCTCAAGTCTGCATTCTACGAGTGAAACGTAGCGAAGGTCTTTTAAAATTTTGTAATGCGTGATCGCGTTTCTACCCATATCGCCTTCAGGAAAGGCCACGGTAACCCGTCGGTCTTTCAGGCTACGGCCCACGTTAACGTCGATGGTGCCTTGCGGCGGGTCTGGCACGCCCCAAACTAGCGCCCAATAGGTTCGCTCGATAGTATGATCAAAAAATTGCTTAGCCAGACTGGTCATTACTGTCTCTGTTTTGGCGATTACCAGCAATCCTGATGTGTCTTTGTCAATTCGGTGCACCAATCCTGGCCTTCCGTCGTTGTTGGGGAGCTGAGGAAGATTTTGGAAGTGATAGGTCAGCGCATTTACCAATGTGCCTGTCCAGTTCTGATAAGCCGGATGCACAACCATGCCGGCGGGCTTGTTGATCACCAACAGGTGTTCGTCTTCAAAAACAATATTCAGAGGGATATTCTCCGGCAATACTTCTGTTTCGCGCGGTGGCTGCGGAAGCGAAACGGTGATAACATCGTTGGGGTGAACCTTGTAATTGGGTTTGATCACCTTATCATTCACTTTTACAAAGCCTTCGTGGATACCATCCTGAATCTTGGTGCGCGTTACATTCGGAAGGCGGTCCATTAAAAACTTGTCGATACGAAGCAGGGTTTGGCCGGGGTCGGCTACTATTCTGAAGTGTTCAAATAATTCATCATCCCGGTCATCGAGTAGGATATCGTTTTCGCTCATGGCGCAAAGGTAAAAATTTCTTCGTCCGTTCGAAGGCATGCGGCTACGCACAATTTGATGAATGTATACGCACACACTGCGCAATCCGTCATTCGTCGTTGCGATTAATTAACAGAAGCTGTCTACTGCCGGCATGATTTTTTAACAAGAAGTAATCCCTATACTTATGATTGTTGCCGAAGACATACGCCAAGCCATTCTAAAATTCGCCCGGGAGAAGGTGTATTCGTTCCGTCCATCTGACGTGGCTCGGGCCATCGACGAAAAGAACTGGCACCAATTGTTGGACCATGTGAAGCTGATCGCCAACATACTGGTTCGCGAGGGTAAACTGACCACCTCCGGGCCAAGCCACAATCCGCGAATCTCGTTAAATAGAAAATGAGCTGGCCATTGCGAAATTCGACCAGAATATAAGGGTGTTAAGCCTACTGTAATTTTTTATTTCTTAATCGCAAAAGAAATCCTTTTATTCGCCCGGTTTACTTTTGAATCCATGAGAGCCCTTCTTGTTGTTTTACTGATCCCGTTCTTGTATTCCTGCGCGTCATCCGGAGAAAATGCCAACGCCAAAGATTTCTACGCCGGCGAAAAACTGGCCGAGCTTCGTAACGAAAAGATCCAGGAAGCATCGGGTCTGGCATCGAGTATCACACATCGCGGTTATCTGTGGACACACAATGACAGTGGCAATCCGCCTGAAATTTTTCTGGTAGACGAAACACTGGCCGTGCGATTGACCTGTGTACTCTCCGGCGTCGAGAACCGCGATTGGGAAGACATCAGTGTAGGCCCGGGGCCCGAACCAGGCAAGAACTATATCTATGTTGCCGACATTGGCGACAATATGGCTCAGTACCGGTACAAACATATTTTTCGTTTTGAAGAACCCTTGCTGAAAGAAGGCATAACCGAGACCATCATCACCGATTTCGATTCTATTTCCTTCCGCCTTCCCGACGGCATCAAAGACACCGAAGCGCTCATGATCGATCCAACAACGAAAGACCTTTTTGTAGTTTCTAAACGCGAAGAACCGGTTGTTGTGTACAGAGTGCCCTATCCGTACGCTACCACCGACTCACTGGTGGCCGAAACGGTTACCACCTTGCCATTGACCCAAATCGTAGCCGGAGATATTTCGGCCGACGGTCGCGAAGTGATCATGAAAAACTATCAGAATATCTACTACTGGGAAGTAGGTGAAGGGCAATCCGTGTCGGATGCGCTTAAGGGCAAACCCAAAGTGCTGCCGTATGAGGAGGAGCCACAGGGTGAAGCGTTGGCATTTGCACGTGATGGCTCCGGATACTTTACCATCAGCGAAAAGAAGAAAGATGAAAAATCCTATTTGTATTTCTACAAGAGAAAGTAAACCCGGTGGTCAGATCGTTTTGTGTTTCCACCGGCCCGACTTCATGTAGAAAAAAGCCATGGAAAACATAGACATCCAATACACCCACTCCGATCCCCAACCCCAGGTAATAGGAAGATTCCAGCGTTCGAGCACAAAGTAAACGTAAGCACTGTAGATCACGATCGTGATCAGTTCGATAGTAAGGTTTACGGTAGTATTGCCGGTGCCGGTCACCGCGTTTAGCCATATGGTGCCGATAGACATCATCAGCAGGGCAATAGATACGATGTGCACCACCGGAATTGCTTCGCGAATGAACTCATCGCTTTGACCATAGAATGATAGAAACCATTCGGGCCAAATGTTCAGTAATACGAACAGCACAAGCGAAATTGAAAAGCTCACCCTAACGATCCGCCGGACCAGCGGCAAAACGTCGTGCTGCCTTCCCTGTCCGATAACATTACTCACCATGGTATTGGTGGCAGAAGCGAATGCCCACGAAAAGATGCCGAACAGTCCGAAAATATTCCGCATGGTGTTGGAGATCGCCAATGCGCGCGCACCGTGGTGCTCAACGAGTATGTAAAAATATTCCCAACTCATAATGCTGACGCCATATTGGGCGATGAGTGGCGACGACTGGATCAATATCAGCTTCAATATCGATCCGTTGAAAGCCGTTTCTTCAAAAAACGCGAACGATCTATGCAACCCTTTGATACGGATCACGGCGTAGATAACAAACAAACCGGTTCCTTCGGCAATAATAGATGCGTATGCGGCACCATTAAAACCCAATTCGGGCATACCAAATTTTCCGTAGATCAGTGCATAGTCAAGCACAATGTTGGTTACAGCTTCAGATAGGGTTCCCCATACCAGAAATCGCGTTTGGTTAGTGCCCACCAGCAACGCATTTCGCATCACATACAGATAGAGCAGGGGCAATCCCCAGATCCGGATAAGCAAAAAGTCAATGACCTGGTTGGCGATTTCCCGATTTTCGATAGCGGCTCTTAAGATGGTTGGTGCCAGTGAGTACGTTAATACGATTCCAATTGCCGATACGCCCAGCGCGGCCCACACACCGTGAATAAAAAGTTTACCGATCTCGCGAGGTAAGTTTTGGCCAGCGCGCCTGGCAATGAGCGCCTGAAGACCGTTGTTGAGACCATTGCCGATCACCGCGAAGATGAGATAATAAACTCCGGTGATGCCGGCACTCGCCAGTTCTTGCTGGCCCAGTCCGGCGAGAAAAATATTATTGGTAATGAAGTTGATCTGCGGAACTAACATGGCCAGGGAGATAGGCAAAGCCAAGGCCAGGATCTGTCGATAACCGGTTCCGATTTTCAATTCCATAGGGGCGCAAAGGTATTAATATATGCCGTATACAAATTGACCTAAATAAAAAAAGCCTCAGTGATAAACTGAAGCTTTCTTCATAAAAAATCGGGATGTTATCAGATCACGCCTTGGGCCTGCATGGCGCGCGCAACTTTCAAAAATCCTGCGATGTTAGCACCCACCATATAGTTGCCTGGCTTGCCATACTCTTTTGCCGTGTTGAGGCAAGTGTCGTGAATATTTTTCATGATATCCTTAAGCTTCATATCCACCTCTTCGCGAGTCCAGTTCGAGCCCATGAAATTTTGGGTCATTTCCAAGCCTGACGTGGCCACGCCACCGGCGTTTGCAGCCTTACCTGGCGAATACATTACATTGTTTTCCAGCAATACGTTAATGCCTTCGATGGTTGTGGGCATGTTGGCTCCTTCTCCGAGGAGTTTCACGCCATTCTTCACGAGATTCTTCGCGTCCTTGCCGTTCACTTCATTTTGTGTAGCGCAAGGAAAAGCGCAGTCGGCCTTAATAGCCCATAATGGGTTGTGGTCGCCTTTCTCGTCGATGTCTTTGTAAACCACGCCTTTGAATTTATCTGCATATTCCTTTATCCGCCCGCGACGATTGTTCTTCAGATCTTTCAGGAATTCGAGTTTCTCTGCGTTGAAGCCGGCCTCATCGTAAATAAATCCGGATGAGTCGGAGGCTGTAACGGCTTTTCCACCAAGATGAATGATTTTTTCAATCGCATATTGTGCTACGTTGCCCGAACCTGACACCAAACATGTTTTGTTACGAAGAGAATCATTCTTCGCCTGCAGCATGTTCTCGGCAAAATAGATCAATCCGTAGCCGGTAGCTTCGGTGCGGATCAAACTTCCACCCCAGCCAATTCCTTTTCCTGTAAGCACGCCGGTAAATTCATTTTGCATCTTTTTGTAGGCGCCGAACATGTATCCGATCTCTCTCCCACCAACACCGATATCGCCGGCAGGCACGTCAAGGCGATGGCCAATGTGGCGGAACAACTCCCCCATGAAGGCCTGGCAGAATCGCATGATCTCGTTTTCGGATTTGCCTTTCGGATCGAAGTCGCTACCACCTTTTCCGCCACCCATGGGAATTCCTGTAAGCGCATTTTTAAAGATCTGCTCGAAAGCAAGGAACTTTAGTACGCTGGGATTGACCGACGGATGAAAACGCAATCCGCCTTTATAAGGGCCAATGGCGCTGTTCATTTGCACGCGATAGCCGCGGTTTACCTGTACTTCGCCTTTATCGTCGAGCCAGGTTACACGGAAAGATATCAGGCGCTCAGGCTCCAGCATCCGTTCCAATAGTTTTAAACGAGAGAATTCAGGGTGCCTCTCCAGCACGGGTAAAATAGAAACTATAACTTCTTCTGCGGCTTGAATAAACTCCGGTTCGTTGGCATTTCGTTGCTTAACTTTTTGAAGGATTTCGTTAGGATTCATAAAAAGGGGTTAATCGGCCCACAAGTTAATAGAAAAAACTTTTGAAGAGTGAAGACTGCTTTCATCAATGCATTCGAATGAAATGTATCCGCACACACGTTTTTGTCGCTGATTGAATATGTTCGCAAAACTTAGCGAAACAGAATTAGCAGATTACCATGAAAGTGTTTTACTTCGATTTGATAACACAAAATTTTACCTAACATATATTCGTATGCGCGAAAGAAAAATTGCTATCATAGGTGGAGGGAATCTGGGCGCTGCCATTGCCGAAGGACTGATCAAAAGCCAGTTTATATCACCCCAGCATATCACAGTCACGCGCAGGAATATTGAAGCGTTACAGCATTTGAAAACGTTAGGTGCAAGCATCACGAGCGACAATGAAGCTGCCATACAAAACAGCGAAGTGATCGTCGTTGCGTTGAAGCCTTACAACGTCAAAGAAGTACTGGGTGAACTTAAGGCGAATTTCGACGCATCTCGCCACCTTGTGATCAGCGTTGTGACTGGTGTCTACTTGAAAGATCTTGCAGCGATCATTGATCATGGTGTGCCGTTGTTCCGGGCCATGCCCAACACGGCCATAGCAATTCAGGAATCAGTAACCTGTTTGTGCCATCAGGGCGCCCAGCAAGAACAAGTTAAGTATGTGACCGACCTGTTCGATCAATTGGGTATCACCATCGCTATCGATGAAAAGTTGATGGATGCCGCCACTGTGCTCGGTGCGTGCGGCATTGCCTATGCTTTGCGTTTTATCCGCGCCGCGACGCAAGGTGGAATCGAAATCGGATTCGATGCCAAAACCGCCAGTCTTATTGCTGCGCAAACTGTGAAAGGTTCGGCAGAACTACTGCTGAAACTAAATCGCCATCCCGAAGAAGAGATCGATAAGGTAACAACACCGAAAGGATGTACAATTGTGGGGCTAAATGAAATGGAACACCAGGGTTTCAGTTCATCGCTCATCAAAGGCATAGGCGCCTCTTTCGAAAAAATTGTGAAGTAGACTTTACGGGGCAAAGCACGAAAGTTCGAAGAGCAGCGTATAATGAAGCCGCCCTTCTTCTGATCATTTGGCGACAGCAACAATGGCCAGCGTGCACCCAACACCGATCAGAAGTCCACCGACGCCCCATTTAAGTTTTTGCTTAAAAGAGTTGCGCATTTCTTCCTTGATCAGTTTTTTCGCTTCTTCCATTTTGACCTGCGCATCTTCTACATGCCTGTCAATTCGCGTAAGCGACGTGGTCACGTCATTCAATTGTGTGGAAGTTTGTCTGATCATATTTTGAGAATTCCCAACGAGATCGTCGAACTGTTTCTTAAGAGCCTGGTATTCTTCGTTCTGTTCTTGGATACGGTTTTCGTACAAGGTTTTGGTGTAATCAAACAATGCCGCCAGCCTCCTCACGTCGGTATTTAAAGCGCGGTGATTGTTGTAGATCTGCTCATACAGTTTGTAGGTAGAGGCGTTGATCACATAAGCTGTATCGCAAGTCACCCTGATCGTATCATTCCGGTAGAACCTGATCACACCAAATTGTTTCCTTTCACAAAGGTTGTCCATGGGCGATTGAGCGGCAGCCGATGCGGCCGTCAGCATCAGAACCACGATGAGGATTATCTTATTGTTGTCTAGTGTCATATAACTGAAGGGGAGGAAGTGCGATGGTATCTACTTTCGATCTTAATTGTTGCATTTCGCGCAAGATGCTGTCACGCGAAGCTTTGAATTTTACTTCACGAAGCTCACGGTCTTTGTACAGCACCTCTACATGACCCTGAATGGCCAGTAAATAATTGTTGTATTTCAACAAGCTAAGCTGAATAGAATCGATGCGTTGTCTTGAAAATTGCACTTCGCGGCGGGCGCTATCCAGGTCCATTTGCGCTTCCTCTAATTTTTGAAGAGAAGCTTTTAGCCTGGGACTCACGAAGAAAATGCTGATGACAAACTGTAATGCCAACAAACCAATGATGGCGAACAGCAGAAATTTCAGTGGTCGGTTCATAGGGAGGGAGTGGGAGTAAATAAGGGTTCTAAAAATATCTTTTCAGAAATTCAATGACGTTATCGTAACATATTTTCTTTGCTAGAACTTCGGGCGTTCTTCCCTCCTGAAAGCTGTTAGAAGGTAAAGTTTGTATGATCTTTACCAGGTCCGCGTAAAACCGGTTGAATGCGGCCGATGTTGCGTAGTCGTCAGCCGGATCGATATAACCTTCAAAGTCTGTACCTATGGTGAGCACGTCCCAGATCCTGGGCTTGGCCTGGGCTGTCAGTGATGAAGAGTCAACAGCCTGTAAAATCCCCTTCAGATTCTTTTCTAATAACGCTTCGCTGGCGATCACCTCCTTTTTTTTCTGACTTAAAATGCGTTGATCGAAACAAAGTCCCAGTAATCCGCCGGTATCAATGACCTTCAAAATGTCTTCGTCACAGGCGTTGATATTCCAGTTGTTGAAAAGTTTGCCCTGAAAAGTATCGGCTTCGAAGTCCATATTGGCTATCATTTCATTTAGTGTCTTCACACCCGAGTAACCTACATGGCTCAAGATCACCGGAATAACGTCGCCTTTTTTTATACACGGATCGATGATCTTTTGATAATACTCCTGGCGCGAGCGGGCGCCCATATGTTTCAGATCAAGGAATATCCTGCGTCCATAGGTGGCCAGATCTTTCTTGTTGTCGGGATCGAGACTGAGCAATTGGCGCGCCGCCGCCCATCCGATATCGTTGAAGGGACTGTGCATAGCTTCGCGCTGATCCACAAATAAGGTTGCCTCTTTGGGCATGCTGTGCGCATGACCACAAAGCTTATTGTCGAAATGATGGGCGAACGTGATGAAAAAAACCGGGTAGTGCCAGGCTTTGATCTCGTCGATGCGCGTAAATATTTCGGGAAGAAAATTATCGGTGCCCAGCGCATGCATGCCTTCGATGGTAAGGATAAATACCAAATTCTCTTGCGCTGCCGCAGCTTCTACTTCGACAAAATTGCGTGCCACTACGTAAGTGCCGTTTCCTTTAAGTGCTTCCTTATTTTTCTTTTTGCCGAAAAGTTTAAATAACGTTTTTCTGATCGGCGATCCCTCGATCACAGCTTGCGACGGCACGCCACTCTTGCTGACGAGGAACTCATATTCCTCCTTCAACTCTTCATAATACTCGTATTCTCCCGATTGGATATATTCAATCCTTTTAATAGGCATCTTCATGAGGATCGACTGGAAATGGTCTTTGGCGCTGATCACACCCTCTTCTGACGACAGCCAGGGCTTCAGTTTCATGCGCAACCACATCTCGGCGGCAAAGCCCAACAAAGGAATTTTCTGAACGATGGCCGCTACTTTCGCCACACCTTCGCCATCGATCTTTCCGCCTCCGCGAAAAAAACCTTTCTCGAACGGATAGAGAGAAGCAAAAGCGATGCGCACGTTACCATTGATCAATTTCACAGGGTCACACTGAGAGTAGTTAAATGCCCGCGCACCTTTTTCCTGCGCTCTGAAGTTCGGGATGATGATGGTCCAGGGATTGTACTTATCTGTTTTACGTTGGCGACTGTTCCGCATGAAATTAAAGGCACGGCTATGCGGATGGCAGTGCAGGTCGGCAAAGGTCGGGTCGGCGCTCATGGAGTATAAAATGTTGAACGTATAAAATTCCTGGGATTTTCAAAAGCGATCTGCTGCCAGTCCTCGATCGTAATGCCAGTTTTCTTTCTAAAATTTTCAACCAGTTGTATCTCTTCCACATGGCGGACCGTCATATAAAAGTCTGTTCCAAAAAGAATCTTCTCCCGGTACAACGTATCTTGTATATCAGCTTTAAGTTTGCCCCACACATCATTGTCGTGAAGAGAGAAGGAGATATCCGCATAAACATTCTTATACTTCAAAAGGTCCAAAACCGCTCTGTGCCAGTCGATACGTGTGTCTGAGCTGGTAACAAGCCCCTTGATCATTTCTATGCCGCCCAAATGCGCCATGCACAATTTAAGGTTTTCGAGGCCTTTGTGTTTAAGTATCGGAATGTAATTCTCGGGATTGGTAAAATGATCTTTAAAATCTTTGTTGCGTAGCCGTTTGTATTCCGGTTTGTGGCCGGGAATAAAACTTTCAGGCCGCAAATGTTCGTCAGAAATTTCTCCACGATAATAAATACCTCCTATATCACAATGCGTGAGCACTGGTAAATCATGTTGCACCGCATATTCATAGATGGGCAACAATCTTTTATCGAATGGAAAATAGCCCAGTGGTGGATAAAGCTTAATGCCCACAAAACCACGTTGCTCAACGTAGTATTTTACCCAGTCGAGTATGTCGGGTCGTCGTGGGTCAACAGAGATGAAAGGCAGGAGCTGCTCCGGAAACAGTAGTTTAAGGTCAGCCACTTCATCTAATTGCGTGCGATAGTTGCTGATGGATTGGCCCGCGCCCATGTACTCCATGTCCAGTGTTAACACCACAAATCTGGCCTTCGGATATTCGGGGTATGAATCGCAAAGTATCTCGAATATCTCTTGTTGCCTGCGCGACGAACCGACGAACGATCGGCGCGCGCTGCAGGCCG
>JBMOKS010000287.1:0-19882 GCA_049324355.1 Bacteroidota bacterium | reverse complement strand
ATTTTTTTTAAATAACCTGTGTACTTTAATTTTTTCTTCGTCAAAAAACCTACCTCGCTACTCAGCATTTTATTTTTTTTGGCGATTGCTCATTTTGATGCTTTTTCCCAAAATCAAAGAGTACTAGACTCACTTACAACCGATCTTAATAGTAGCAGTGGACTGAAACGATGTGACATTCTTTTTGAGCTCGGTCGTCAACATATCAACTGGGACAATAGCGGTTCGCTGACCTTTGTCGAAGAAGGAATTAAATTGGCTGAATCGCTGGGCGACTCGCTGCGAATTGTCAGGGGCGGAAGACTTCGTGGTCAAGTGCTGAGAAGAATGGATAGAGTGCCAGAGTCTATACAATCATTATCCGAAGTGTTGAACATTGCGGAACGCAACAAGGATGATAAAGATATTTATAAAGAATACAAGTTTATCTTGGGAGGTCTTGCCATCGCCTACACCTATAACGCAGATTATGATAGGGCGCTTGAATTCAACTACAAATCATTGCTCATCCGTGAAACAGAAGGTGATAAAGGAGAGATCAGCATCGTACTCAACAACATTGGGCTGGTTTATTTTAAGTTAAAAAATTACAAAAGCGCGCATGAATATTATCACAAGGCTCTTGCTATGAAGAAAGAGTCCAAGGACGATTATGATATGGACAGGCTTCTTATCAATATCGGACTTTGTTACAATCAACTTAAACAATTTAAGGAGGCACAAAAGTATTTTAAAGAGGCATTCGTGATATGCGGTGAAAACTGCAGCGGAGATAAAAAAATAGAAGGCCGTTTCGGATTGGGAGTATCGTATTACAATGAAGAAAGATATGACGAAGCCTTAAATGAATTTCAGGAGTCGTTCAAAATCGCCAAAGAAACAGACAACAAAAGATTTCAAGGTGAAAACCAGGTGTACATTGGAAAGATCTTCATCAGAAAAGGGGAAGCTCAATCTGCTACGCAGGCCCTGAGGATGTCGGAAGAAGTTGCCAGCAAGTCGGGCTACAACGAGCTATTGATCGATACCTACAGACAATTTTCGATCTTGTTTGGTAAAATAAAAGATTACGAAAACGCCGCAGTCTATCAAAGCAAGTACATTACGTTAAAAGACAGTGTCTATAGCGAACAGCTGATCGACAACATCGCCAAGATCCAAACCAACTACGCCGAAAGAGTAAATCTTGCAACCATTGCCGCCAAGGAATTGGTCATCCAGCAGCAGCGAAGCCTGAATACCGCAATTGTTGTCATCGCTGTACTGGCCAGTTTGCTCATCTTCGTATTATACCGAAGCAATCAGGTGAAGAAGAAAGTCAATGCAGCACTCTCGGAGGCAAAAGGCATCATCGAGGATCAGAATAAACAATTGCTCAATTCCAACTTCAACCTCGACCGCGAACTCAAAGAAAAGAATGTTGACCTTGAAAAAGCCAACGAATCTCTTCGCCGGGTGAATGAAGAACTGGACAATTTTATTTACAAAACATCGCACGATATCCGCGGACCGCTCGCCAGCTTGAAAGGTATGTGCAATGTAGCCCTTATGGATGTGAAGGACACCCTGGCATTGAACTATCTCAAGAAGCTTGATATTACCGCTGAAAAACTCAACACCATTCTTACACGTCTTTTGATCGTAAACCAGATCAATAATTCTACTCTGGGCAACGAGCGAATAGATTTCAATAATATCGTAAGTGACGTGCTGATGTTGGAAAAGAAAAAAGGATTACCACCGCGCTTGAAGATCACCCGCAACATAGACGATAACATCTTGTATCACTCGGATAAGGAATTTGTTAGAATCATTTTAGAAAACCTCATCGACAATGCCATCAAATTTTACAATGACTCCGAACGCGTAGAACCCTTTGTTAACATTACGGTAAGAGAAGAAAGTAACGCTGTAAAGATCACCGTAGTTGACAATGGCATAGGCATCAGCGAGGTACACCCGGATAAGATATTCCAGATGTTCTCCCGTGCCTCCGAGCGTTCCGAAACCGGCGGTATCGGTCTTTATATAACAAAAACGGCTACCGAAAAACTGGGTGGGTCGGTCAACCTGAAAACCACGCCGGAAGGGTACACGGAATTCTTTGTCAGGCTGCCCCTGCAGAGTGTAAAAGTCATGGCCTAAACTGCCTCCGGGAATTTTTTTACCTCCGTTTCTATTATCATCTTTGCAATCCTCATTAGGCAATAGTCATTTTATAAACCGGTGTCTATGGACTAATGATCATTGATCCAATGACCTTTGACTAGTTATGAAAGAGTTTAAACGATATACGGTCACTTCTGCCTTGCCGTACGCCAACGGCCCCCTTCACATAGGCCACATCGCTGGCGCATATCTGCCAGCTGATACCTATGTGCGTTTTCTTCGATTGAGAGGCGAGGATGTGGTTTACGTCTGCGGCTCAGATGAACACGGCGTGGCCATCACCATCGGCGCTAAAAAAGAAGGTGTTACACCCCGGGAGTTTGTGGATAAGTACCATAATCTCATGAAGAAAACATTCGAAGATTTTGGGATATCGTTTGACATATACTCACGCACTTCTAAGCCGATTCACTATGAAACGGCGCAGGATTTCTTCCGGGTCATCGATAATAAAAAACTTTTCCTCGAAGAAACCTCGGATCAGTTTTACGACGAACAAGAGGGCATCTTTCTCGCCGACCGTTATATTGTGGGCACCTGTCCGAATTGCGGCCACACCAATGCTTATGGTGACCAATGCGAAAAATGCGGAACAAGTCTTAGTCCGCAGCAACTTATCAATCCAAGATCTACAGTATCCGGTAAAGCGCCCGTGTTGAAACCTACCAAGCACTGGTATTTTCCGCTGGATAAGTTTGAAGGCTGGTTAAAAGAGTGGCTGATCGAAGGTCACCAAAGTGACTGGAAGACCAACGTGTATGGTCAATGCAAATCATGGATCGACCAGGGGTTGCAACCACGCTCGATCACACGCGATCTCGACTGGGGTATACCTGTGCCACTGCCAGATGCCAAAGGGAAGGTGTTGTATGTGTGGTTCGATGCCCCTATAGGATACATCTCGGCTACGAAAGAACTTAAACCGAACGATTGGGAGAAGTATTGGAAGGATCCGGAAACGAGACTGCTTCATTTTATTGGAAAAGACAACATTGTTTTCCATTGTATCATTTTCCCTTCCATGCTCAAGGCGCACGGAGAGTTTATCGTTCCCGATAATGTTCCGGCCAATGAATTTCTAAACCTGGAGGGTGAAAAGCTTTCTACGTCAAGAAATCATGCGGTATGGCTCCACGAATATCTCGCTGATTTCCCGACACGCAAAGACGAGCTTCGTTATGTATTGAATTCTATTTCGCCTGAAACGAAAGACGCTGACTTCACCTGGAAAGATTATCAGCAAAAAGTTAACAGCGAGCTCGTGGCCATCCTCGGCAATTTCGTAAACCGCGTGATGGTGTTGACCTGGAAATATTTTGATGGTAAAGTGCCATCGGAACATGAATTGCCAGCCACCAATGAAAAAAGGAAAAAGATATTAGCGGTCTACCATCAAGCTCATGAGGACCTGAACCGGGCCGTAAAAGAAATGATTGAAGCGTTAAAAACTTTCCGCTTCCGCGAAGCACAGTTCCAGATGATGAACATGGCACGCATAGGTAATAAATTCCTCGCCGACACCGAGCCCTGGAAGCTTGCTAAAGAGGACATGGAAGCCGTGGGATGTATTTTGAACTATGCCCTTACCGTCGTGGGTAACATCGGTATTGCCTGTGCCCCTTTCCTGCCGGGCGCCGCCGAAGGTATTCGCAGGCAATTAAATGGTTCTGCATTTGATCGGGAATGGAAAACGTTCTGGAAAAAAGAAGAGCTGATCACCCCGGTTCCTCAGCATCATCAACTGAATCCAGCAGAGCTGTTGTATAAAAATGTCGAAGATGAAGAGATGGAGAAGCAGGTACAAAAGCTTAAGAAACCAAAAATAGAAATTGCCTTGCAGGAAACTTCCGTAAAACCCTTGAAGCCGGAGATCGCTTTCGACGATTTCGCCAAATTGGATATCCGGGTCGGTAAAGTGATTGCCGCAGAGAGAATGGAGAAGTCCAACAAACTATTAAAACTCACCGTCGACAGCGGCTTGGATCAGCGCACCATACTCAGCGGTATTGCCCAACATTATTCACCGGAGGAAATGTTAGGCAAACAAGTGACGTTTGTAGCCAACCTCGCGCCACGCAAAATGCTGGGTATAGAATCGCAGGGTATGATCCTGATGGCCGAAGACAATGGTAAACTAAAACTGATCGAGCCCAACGATATTGTTTCGCCAGGATCCACCGTTAGCTAGTTCAAGATTCAATGTTCGAAAGCGTTGGTTTAGAAAAACATTGAACCATGAACTTCGAACATCGACCTAAAACCGGTCCAGATTCTTTTCTTCCCAGGTTACATCTCCGATTTTTCGGGCGTGAATTTTCATGGTTACTACCACCTCATCGGCTCCGGCGTCGAGGCAGGCTTGTTGAGCTTTCTTGGCGATGTCCATTAGCGTATCGTATGGGCCTTGCATAACAGTTTCCATCGGGCCAACCTGGTATTTCACGCCCGATTGCCGGATCACTTCAATAGCTTTATCGATGATCGGATAATGGGGTAGTTTTGTTATCGGTACGATCTGGATAGCAAAGTGGATTTGGTGATTCATATTTCTTTGTTCAAGGTTCGCATTCGAGGTTTAGATGTTTGAGATCGGGCATTCTGGCTTAGCGGGCACTTCGAGCTACGAAACTTGTAACGATTAGTTGTTAAAATGATTCATTGTTCTCTCTGCGCCGATCGTGCAGAAGGATAATACCATATCGTTCGCTTTTTTGATCACGTCCGGGAGTTTTTGGAATTCTTCTTGCGAAAAATTACTCAGCACAAAATCTACTTGCTGACCCTTTCCGAAATCATTGCCGATGCCAAATCTTAGCCGGCTATAATCTTGTCCACCCAATACCAACTCGATATTCTTCAATCCATTGTGGCCGGCTGCGCTGCCCCGTGTTCTCATGCGCAGACTGCCGAAGGGCAAGGCGATATCGTCTACGACCACCAGTAAATTCTCTTGCGGTATTTTCAGTTCGTTCATCCAATACATGATAGCCTTACCGCTGAGGTTCATGTAGGTAGTGGGTTTGATCATGTGAATCGAGCGGCCTTTGTGTCTGAATTCCGCTTTATCGGCCAGACGATCGCTCTTGAATTCCGTCTGTTGTTGGTCGGCGAGTTGATCGAGCACGAGAAACCCAATATTATGGCGCGTAAGCTCGTATTCGTCACCGATGTTTCCCAGGCCTGCGATTAAAAATTTCATAGGCTCAAATAAACAAAAATCCCATCCTTTTTGGGGATGGGATTCTTATAATTTATGGTATCGAAATTATTTCTTACCAGCGTCTTTCTTGGGAGCTTCAGCTTTTTTAGCATCAGCACCGCCGGCGGCAGGGGCAGCACCTGCAGCAGGAGCAGCAGCACCTTCAGCAGGTGTAGCAGCAGCGGCAGCAGCATCTTCGGCAGCCATCTTAGCAGCACGCGGTACTTCAACCACGGCAATAGAAGCTTGCTTCGGATCGAGGAACTCGAGCCCGGACAACTTCATATCGCTTACTTTAATAGCGTGATGGAAATCGAGTTCAGAAACATCTACGTCAATATGATCGGGCATATCTTTCGGGAAGCCGTAGACTTTCAACGCAGCTCTTTTGCGAACCAGCGCGCCGCCTTTGGCGACACCGGGAGCTTGACCTACCAGTCGGGTAGGGATGCTCATCTTCACTTTTCTGTCTTCCGAAATACGCAGGAAGTCGGCGTGAAGGATGATCTCGCTCACAGGGTGGAATTGAACCTCCTGGAGGATAGCCTGGCACTCTTCACCTTCGATATTGATATGAACGAAGTGCGCCTCATTGGTGTAAACCAAATCACGGAAAAGGATCATGGGAGAATAGAAATGAACTTGTTCATTTCCTCCGTACAGTACACAGGGTACAAGGCCTTCGTCTCTTAATTTTTGTGAACCTGCCTTGCCGAGATTTGCTCGTTTATACCCTATAATCTCAACAGTTTTCATAATTGTTTATGTTTAATTTAAATAGTTACAGTTTTAAAGTTTAATGAATAATGAGCTAATGGACTCGTTGTCATGGATCTTCCGGATCGCTTTGGCGAACAGGTTTGAGACCGACAGCACTTTGATCTTCGAAGACTCTTTCTTCAAAGGAATGGTATCGGCCACCACGAGTTCTTCCAACACTGAGTTTTCAACGTTCTCGTATGCTTTGCCTGATAACACAGGGTGCGTGCACACGGCTCTCACGGAGGTTGCGCCGTTGTCTTTGAGCAGCGCTGCAGCCTTGCAAATCGTGCCTGCAGTGTCTACGAGGTCGTCTACCAGCACCACATCTTTACCGGCCACTTCGCCGATAAGTCGCATAGACTCAACCTTGTTAGCTTCCTTGCGATGCTTATCGCACACGGCCAGTTCGGCTTCGAAGAACTTAGCAAAGTTTCGGGCCCGCTTAATACCGCCTACATCGGGAGAAGCGAACATTATATTTTTTAGTCCCAGTGATTTCAGATACGGCACAAAGATGTAAGCACCATCGAGGTGATCTACAGGGATATCAAAAAATCCCTGGATCTGATCCGCATGAAGGTCGCAAGCCATGATGCGGTCTGCACCTGCGGCAGACAGCAGATTGGCGATCAGCTTGGCTGCTATTGAAACCCGTGGTTTATCTTTTCTGTCCTGGCGCGCATAGCCGAAGTAGGGAATGATCACGTTAACATTCTGTGAGCTGGCGCGCTTGGCTGCATCTACCATCAGCAAAAGCTCCATCAGGTTATCAGAAGGAGGAATGGTGGATTGAATGATGAATACGTCATGACCCCGTACGGATTCGGCGATGAAGGGCGACATTTCGCCATCGCTGAATTGTTGGTAATTAACAACGCCCAGGGGCTCGCCATAGGCATTGGCAATTTTCTCCGCCAGATACTGTGTGGCTCTGCCACTGAAGATTTTTACGGCCATGGAGCTAATTCTTTTAAAAAACTAAATCCCGGTCTGATCTTTTCAGGATCTCGACCGGGATATTGTTGTCCGACCAGGGCTCGAACCTGGACTTTCCTGAATCAAAATCAGGCGTGTTGCCAGTTACACCATCGGACAAGGTCTTTTTCTCCGCTTAACCAAGGAAAAACCTTGAATTTGGGTCTGCAAAGGTAGAATTATTTTTTAAAAAAGGTATGGCTGACTTAAAAAATGGCGAATTTTTAAAGGTCTTTTTCCTGGGCCAGATTGCCGCCTTCCAGGAATCCTTCTGCCCAGAACCGATATTTATCCAGGATTGAGATCACGGCGTTTTTGAGGTGCCGGTTGTTGCGGAAATCGATCGATCCGTACATGGTTGTAGCATAGCCCTGCCAAATCGAACGGTTCTGACGCCTATCATAGAATTGGATCAGCAGTGTGCCCGTTTTTAAACTGAATTTTTGGGGATCGTAGTTGAGGTCTTCTTTCTGCGTGCGTGCCCATTCTTCGATGTCGGGCTGGTTGTAACCATTGAATTTTAAGCTGTCGGGAAACATCTTAAACCCGATGATCAGGTGAGGTTTGTTGGCGGCCTGACGGTATCCGAGGAATTTCATTCTGGCGACGATGGATTTTTCGATCACCGAATTCATCATGCTGGAGTCCGCCACTCCGGCCGGCTTCATGATGTCGAAGGTTCGGTATCGCTTGAAGTTTCCTTTATAACTGTAATCATATTCTACGGGAAGTTCTTTATAACCAAGGCACGAGGCAAAAAGCGCAAGGACCAAGAGAGCAGCATAAATTCTTTTCATAGAGGCCAACACGTTAAACCAGAATTTGAATATAACTTAATTCCGCAACTGGAACAAGATCAGAGTTTAACCTTTTAAGTGCACCATTAAGCGTGCGTTTTGACCCACTCCCTCGCATTGACAAAAGCCTCAATCCAAGGTGAAATCTGATCTGTTTTTCGGCTTCTCGGATAATAGCCCCAGTTCCAGGGGAAAAGGGATCTTTCTATGTGTGGCATAATTCCAAGGTGACGTCCGTCTTTCGAGGCCAGTGCTGCGACTGAGAAATCAGAATCGCTTGGGGTTCCAGGATACTCTTTGTAAAAATACTGTGCCGCAATTTGATACTTGGATTGATCTTCTGGTAATAAAAATCTGCCTTCACCATGCGCAACCCACGCTCCCAAACGAACGCCCTCCAAAGAACTGAGCATAACGGAATTGTTCTTTGGTATCGTCAGGTTAACGAAAGTTGATTCATATCGGCCAGAACCATTATGATGCATTTTAGGATGGTCTTTCCATTCGGGGTAAAGCAACCCCAGTTCCATGACCAGCTGACATCCGTTGCAGACACCCAAACTCAAGGTGTCGGTGCGCTTGTAAAAGTTGTCTAGGGCTTCTTTAGCTTTTGGATTGTAAAGAAAGGCGCCCGCCCAGCCTTTGGCCGATCCCAACACATCTGAATTTGAAAACCCACCCACGAATACGATCATGTTCACGTCTGTGAGATCTTCGCGACCGTAAATCAAATCGGTCATGTGAACATCTTTTACGTCGAAGCCGGCCAGGTATAACGCATACGCCATTTCGCGGTCGCCATTCACTCCTTTCTCGCGCATGATCGCCGCTTTTAACCCCGAAGGTTTTCTGCGCTTCGGATCGATGCCGTACGTTTCAAATTTACCATCGAATTTTGGCTGGAAAGTATACGCCAGCACCTGCTTCTTGTAGTTATCGTAACGTTTCTGCGCGTGAACTGCCGGACGCTGCTTGCTGTCAAGCAAGTAAGAAGTTCTGAACCAGATGTCGCGGAGTTTATCAATGTCGAAAGTCTGACGCCCATCTTTAGTATTCAGATTCATTACTCGTTCGGTGATTACTTCACCGATCACATGGTAATTGATTCCCGCTGCTTTCAATACGCTGTCTACAGCAGATTGATCTTTTACCTGCAGCACTACGCCTGGGTTTTCGCTGAACAAAACTTTGACGGCATCGCTGCCAACTTTGCCCAAATCGATGTTTAATCCGACACCAGGAACGGCAAATGTCATTTCCAATAACGCCGTGATCATCCCACCTTCAGAGATATCATGTCCCGCAGAAATCAATTCTTTCCGGATGAGGTCCTGTACGGCTTCAAAAGCTTTCACGAAGTAAGCTTCGTCTTTGACGGAAGGTGCTTCTTTGCCCAATAAATTCAGGATCTGCGCGAAGCTGCTGCCGCCCAGTTTAAATTCGTCGCTGGAGAAATTGAGGTAGATCAGCTTTGATCCGGCCGCAGGGTCGATCGCGGGTGAAACAGTTTTCCGGATATCTTCCACTTCGGCAACAGCTGAGATGATCACTGTGCCCGGCGCGTAAACAACGTCACCTTTCGGATATTTCTGTGTCATCGAAAGCGAATCCTTTCCTGTGGGAATGTTGATTCCCAGCTTAATGGAAAAATCGCTTACGGCTTGCACCGCGTCATATAACCTAGCGTCTTCACCTTTATTTTTAGAAGGCCACATCCAGTTCGCACTCAGTGAAACGCCCTTCAGACCATGGGAGAGCGGCGCCCACACAATATTGGTCAGCGCTTCGGCAATGGCGAGTTTACTCCCAGCCTGAGGATCGACCAACGCCGCACCCGGGGCATGACCGATCGCTGTAGCAACACCTTTGCGACCTAAGAAATCCAGCGCCATCACACCGAGGTTGTTCAGTGGAAGTTGTATTGGTCCGCAGGTCTGTTGCGTCGCCACGCGACCCGTTACTGAGCGGTCCACTTTATTCGTGAGCCAATCTTTGCAAGCTACGGCCTCTAGCTGCAGCACTTGCTCGAGGTATTCGTGAATTTTATGTTGATCGTATTGAATTTCGGCAAACGTAGCAGGCTGCTTGCTATCGTTGATCACCGTTTTAGGCGACGAACCGAAAAGATGATCGACATTGAGCTCGATCGGTTTTTTAGACTGGCCGTTTTTGCTGAACTCCAGTTTTTTGTCGCCTGTGGCAACCCCAACAACGTAGAATGGAGCTCGTTCGCGCTCGGCCACGCGCTTCAGTGTTTCGAGGTCTTTTTCCTTGATGCCAAGACCCATTCGCTCCTGCGACTCGTTGCTGATGATCTCTTTATCAGACAAAGTCGGGTCACCGATCGGCAATTTATCCAAACGGATTTGTCCACCGGTTTCTTCCAGCAATTCTGACAAACAGTTGAGGTGTCCGCCGGCGCCGTGATCGTGAATGGTGATAATCGGATTTTCTCCGGCTTCCACCATGGCACGAATCGCATTCATCACACGTTTCTGCATCTCCGGATTGGAGCGCTGAATAGCATTGAGTTCAATAGCGTTTCCATATTCACCGGTTGCTACCGATGAAACTGCACCACCACCCATACCAATACGGTAGTTGTCTCCTCCCAGCAAAACGATTTTATCACCTTTCTGAAGATGCCCTTTCTGACTGTCTTCCGCTTTACCGTAGCCGATACCACCGGCCAGCATGATCACTTTGTCGAAGCCATAACTTTTGCCACTCTCGAAGTGTTCGAAAGTAAGTATACTGCCGTTGATCAGGGGTTGTCCGAATTTATTCCCGAAGTCAGACGCGCCATCGGATGCTTTGATAAGGATCTCTTCGGGCGATTGATACAACCACTGACGGGGTTCGAATTTTTTCTCCCAGTTTCTTCCTCCGGCCAGACGCGGGTAAGAAGTGATGTATACGGCCGTTCCTGCCAGCGGTAATGCTCCCTTTCCGCCAGCGAGTCTGTCGCGGATCTCACCGCCTGATCCGGTGGCGGCACCATTGAATGGTTCTACGGTTGTAGGAAAATTATGAGTTTCCGCTTTCAGCGAGATTACGGAATTGATGTCTTCGATTTTAAAGTAATCTGGAATATCCTGTCGCACAGGTGCGAACTGTTCGATTGAAGGACCCTGTATGAATGCTACGTTGTCTTTGTAGGCCGACACCAGGTAGTTGGGATTTTCCTTGGATGTTTTTTTGATCAGTTGGAACAGCGAGAATTCTTTCTCCTGTCCGTCGATAATGAACTTGCCGTTGAAGATCTTGTGGCGGCAGTGTTCGGAGTTCACTTGCGAAAAGCCGAAGACTTCGCTGTCAGTGAGCTTGCGGCCGAGGTTGCGGCTTACGTTTTCGAGGTATTCAATTTCCTCGCCGCTGAGTGCCAGTCCTTGTTTCTCGTTGAAAGCCGCAATATTGTCAATTTCAAGAATGGGTTCGGGTGTATGGTGAATCGTGAACAGGTCCTGATCGAGGGAGGCATACACCCATTGTAACATACGATCGTGTTTCGCCTGCGCATCGGCTGCCGTTTCAAATTCTTCGATGCGTTGGATGCCCGTGATGCCCATAGTTTGGGTGATCTCCACGGCGTTTGTGCTCCAGGGGGTGATCATTTCCTTCCGCGGACCGATAAAGTAGCCTTTTAACGTGGCCTCCTGGAGGGGCTCAGCGCCGCTAAAAAGCCACACAAGCTTCTGAATGTCTGATTTTTGTAAAGGCTGTACCGTGCCAACAGCATAAATCTTGTTGGCCTTCGAACGGAAAAATAAAATCATTGGAAAGATTCGACTGTTAAAGGATGCGCAAAAGTACTAGGATTTACCCGATTAACACGGATTTTTTAAGAAGAATTCTCAATTCTTCAAAATGAACTCCACCGCTTTATCAATAAGCCCATTGTGCCCGGTTTCCAGAATCAGCAGCTGCGACCGGTGGAGTCTTTTTTGAAATGAATCCATGTTTTTGGGTAATATCACTTTGTCATACTTACCGACGATGACGGTCACATCGATGTGATGGTGGTTGATAACTTTGGCTAAAGCCTGGACACTGAATTTCAAGTGGCGGAATACTACCCAGGAGTAGTATACCCGTCGGCGCTTTTCTTCCGTGCTCATTTGGTGCTCGGAAAACCGGATCAGTCCTTTGTCAACCAAACTGAGTTTATTCAGCGCACGGGCTAGCCACAAGAACCGGTTGTGATGGAGGATCATACTTTTGAACAGGCTGCGGAAGGCGAGTGGGTAAGTTGCGAGATGGTGCCAGAAGCTTGTTTTAATACCATCGGGAGCAATGAGATAAATTTCCATTACTTTCTCCGGGAACGCTTCTAGCGTTGCCAGCGCAAATTTTCCGCCCAGGCTGAAACCCGCCAGCGAAAATTCATCAATATTGTGACACTTTAAAAAGGAGACAACGGTTTCTTTCCAGTCATGCTTTTCCAAGGGTTGTTCGTTGTGTGCCCAGACACTCTTGCCATGGAAGTAGAGATCAAAAATGTATAAAGTGTATTTCTCTGCCAATGATTTTGAAAACCAGTTGAAAGCCTCGTAGTCCTGGCCAAAGCCATGAAAAACCAGCATGGTTTTAATGCCATGGCCTATTTTAACATAGTGAAGCTGACTCTTTCGATGATGGAGAAAATTGTGAATGACCATTTACTTTATTCCTATGCCGTTGACCCCAATACAACAGGTTATTCGTACCTGTTGGCAACATTATGACAACTTGAGGAAAACTCTACGTTCAACTTTACGTGAAATTTAAAGTTTTCTAAAATAATAATTCAGCCCTGCCGTCTTTGACAATAAAGCGCTGGTGATGGACCTGGCCATGCAAGTAAAAGTAAAAGAGCAAACATTCCTGAAAGAGAAAGACAGGTTACTGAGTTTTATCCGTAACCGGGTTTCGACCGTGGAAGATGCAGAGGATATTCTGCAGGACGTGTTCTTCCAGTTTGTATCGGGTTTCGACACTATCGAGTCGCTCGATCGCGTCACTTCCTGGCTTTTTTCTGTAGCTCGAAATAAGATCATTGATCGATACAGAAGAGAATCGTCAAGACCTCAGCGGGCAGATTTTGCTGTACAGGCAGGAATGGAAGAGGATGCACCGATAACCCTACAGGAAATTCTGCCTGACCTGGGCAATACGCCAGAAGACAGATACATACGGGAAATGATCTGGGATGCCATCATGGAGGCCCTGGATGAACTTCCGGCCGAACAACGGGAGATTTTTATTCAAAACGAAATTGAAGAACGAGGCTTCCGCGAAATATCGGAAGAGACCGGCGTATCGATAAACACCTTGTTATCCCGAAAGCGTTATGCGATACTTGCGCTGAGAAAGAAATTGCAAAATCTCTATGATCAGTTATGACATTAGAGGCGGAAAATTCTCCCGTGAATTTTCCGTCGTAACACAATTTAAACACACATGATACTATGAATAAGGGTTTGAAAATATTGAAATGGGTGGCATTTGGTGCGCTGGGCATTCTGGCCGTTCTGTTGTTTGGATGGATTTTCATGGCGTTATGGAATTGGCTGGTGCCCAAGCTGTTCAATGGTCCGGTGGTCAGCTACTGGGAAGCCATGGGCTTGTTGCTGCTGAGCAAGATCATATTTGGTTTCGGTGGCAAGGGGGGCAGTCATGGTGGCCGGTGGAAACAACGCTATTACCAAAATAAGATCTCGTCGATGACCCCTGAAGAACGCGAACGTTTCAAGTCGCGGATGCGTGAAAAATGGTGTATGCCCGATAAAGACACTTCAGGCCCGGAATCAGGTGCTTCAAACGTTTGAAATAACCTTTCGGAAAAAATCACCATAAAAAACGCCAAAAAAGCAGAACCAGGGCCCAAGAATCGCGTTAAAGGAAACGTTGGAAACTTTTAAAATGTAAAAAGTTTCCATAGTTTTGTGCCCCTATGGAAGAATTAGACATCAAAGAAAAGATACTAAAAGGTGCTGAAGACCTCTTCATGAAGTATGGGGTAAGAAGTATTTCGATGGACGACATCGCCAGGCATTTGTCGGTTTCCAAAAAAACTTTGTATCAGCACTTTGCCGATAAAGAAGATATCGTAACCATGACCTGCAAGAATCATCTCGAACGCAACATGCAGGAGTTCGAAAGTATCAGGCTATCGGCAAAAAATGCCATTGACGAGTTGGCCAACATCTCGGTTTGCCTGAAACGCAACATGGAAGACATGAATCCATCGTTGCTTTTCGACCTTCAGAAGTATCATCCCAAAGCGTGGAGTGTTTGGGTGAATCACAAAAACAAGTTCATCCGTGATTCGGTGGTGAGAAACCTCAGGCAAGGAATTGACGAAGGATATTTCAGACCGGAGATCAGCCCCGAAGTGATAGCCGCGGTGCGCCTGGAGCTTGTGCAGTTAGGATTCAATGAAGAAGTTTTCCCCCGCGAACGATTTAAGTTACCCGAAGTGCAGATCCAGATATTCGATCACTTTGTCTACGGACTGGTGACAGAAAAAGGACGGAAGCTGTACCAGAAATATAAAGAAGTAAACAACTATCAACCCTCAACTATCTTATAATGAAACGCGCCTATTACATTTTAATGCTAAGCCTGGCACTTCCAGCATGGGGAGTGGCCCAGGAAACACAGGGAGCTCAGCCCTTCACCCTCGAGCAATGCATTCAGTATGCATTGGAGAATTCCAATACCATCAAGAACGCAAAGCTTGGTGAGCAGATCGCAAACTCGAGAGTAAAAGAAACCAGGGGTATTGGGTTTCCTCAAATTGACGCTACGGCAGGCATACAGCATAATCAGAAATTAAGAAGATTTTTCGGAAGAAATACGAACGATAGTACCCAGTTCAGCTTCTTCCAGAATGTCCCCGGCGCAGCAGAAGGTGATGTTGTTTCCGGCCAAAACTTCTTTCAATTGAAGAGCGGTGGTGATGCAGGCCTTAATATTACCCAGATCCTATTCAACGGGTCGTATCTGGTGGGATTGCAGGCAGCCAACGCGTATCGCGAACTGTCGGTGAAGCAAACACAGCAAACTAAGGAAGAAGTCGTTCAGGCTGTGACCAAGTCGTACTATGGTGCGTTGATCAATACAGAGCGAATGAAATTGTTTGATACAAACATAGCTCGCTTTGATTCACTATTGAGGACCACAAAAGCCATGAACCAGAATGGGTTTGTAGAAGCCATAGACGTTGATCGCATCCAGGTGGCGTTGAATAATCTTAATGCCGAGCGGGAGAAATTCAGGAATCTCCAGGAGTTGTCTGTTGAGCTGTTGAAGTTTCAGATGAACTACCCCATGGATGGTGAAATATCGCTTTTGGGCACACTCGACGAGATCGTGATTCCTGAAAATCTCGCGCAATATGAAGCAAACTGGGACTTAGCCACTCGTTCCGATTATCAGGTGTTAATGGCCAACAAAAGACTTCAGTTATTGAATATTAAGAACAACTATGCCAGCGGCATGCCGAGCCTTGTCGCCATGGCTAATCTGGGATACGCTACCCAGTCTCCTGACGTTGCCGGTATTTTTCGAACCGAATCCACCGGTGTGGCTGACGACGGCGTCTTCGGACCTGATAAATGGTATTCCTATTCTACTTTCGGAATTAGTCTGAATATTCCAATTTTTAGCGGCCTGCAGCGCACCTATAGATTGCAACAAGCTAAATTATCGCTTCAGCAAATTGACAATGGGGTAAATACCTTGAAGTCGAGTATTGCGCTGGAGACTAAATCTACGGGTAAAGTTTACGAGAACAGTCTCAAGACATTGGTATCACAAAAAGAGAATATGAAGCTCGCCGAGAATGTGGCTCGCGTAACGAAGATCAAATACGAACAAGGTGTGGGATCTAACATCGAAGTGATTGATGCTGAAAGCAGCTTGAAGGAAGCGCAGATCAACTACTACAATGCACTTTTTGATGCCCTCATCGCAAAAGTAGACCTTGATAAGGCCTACGGAAAATTGAACCCTCAAACAACAACTGAAAAATAAAAACTTATATGACCCACGCTATAAACACCATATCCATGAAATCAATTATCTATACCCGATTGGCAGTTGCAGTCACGGTTGCAGGCCTGTTAGCTGCATGCAGTGCAGCGACTCCGAACGAAGACAAGCAGTCTCGCCTTGACAAACTGAAGACAGAACAGGCCGATCTTGCCAAGGAGATAAAGAAACTTGAAGAGGAGATTGCGAAAGAGAACCCCGAAGAGAAAAAAGTAAAAGCCAAAGAAGTTGCTGTCACCGAACTGGCAGCCAGAGAATTTGACCATTACATTCAGACCCAGGGAAAAGTGGAGTCTGAAAATGACATTATGGTGAGCGCCAAATCCATGGGTGTGGTCACGCAGGTGTTTGTTACGGAAGGTCAGCAGGTTTCTAAAGGACAAACATTGGCGCAGATCGATAACTCTGTGATCGTTCGCAGCATCGAGTCTATGCAATCGCAGCTCGAGCTGGCAAAGACCGTTTACGAACGCCAAGAGAAACTGTGGCAGCAAAAGATAGGCACCGAAGTTCAATACCTTCAGGCCAAGACCAACAAGGAAAGCCTTGAAAAACAGTTGGCATCGACCTACGAGCAAAACGAAATGTATAAGATCAAGGCTCCTATTACAGGTGTAGTTGATGAGGTGAGTGTAAAAGTTGGTGAAAACATTGCCCCGGGCATGCCTGCGGTGCGCGTGGTAAACACCAGCGAGCTTAAGTTGACAGCTCCTGTCTCGGAAGCATACATTACCCAAATCAAAAAGGGCAATGAAGTCGTTGTGAACATACCTGAATTGAAGCAGGATTTTAATGCCAAGGTGACGTTTGTTGGAAAAACTATCGATCCGCTTTCAAGATCGTTTGGCATCGAAGTAAAACTTCCATCCAGACCCAATCTCAGTCCTAACATGACGGCTGCTGTCAAAGTTATCTTCAACACAGAATCTGCAGCGATTGTTGTGCCGGTAAATGTGATTCAGCAAATCAATGAAGAGAAAGTGGTTTACGTTGCAGAAACAAATGGTAAGAACACCGTGGCTCGCAAAAGGAAAGTGACCGTTGATGGTATCTATGGCGCTTATGCGCAGGTGCAGGGATTGAATGCCGGAGATAAATTGATCACGGTTGGATATCAGGGCCTGAACGACGGCGATTTTGTAAAAATCTAATCTCCTATCTCAAATTTTACGATTCGTTATGAAGGATACAGAAAAAGAATTTAAGCCCACCAGTTGGGCTATCGACAATAAAGTTGCGATTTACGTTGCGGCGTTGATCATTACCATCATGGGTATCGTCACGTACAACAACCTGCCGAAGGAAAGCTTCCCGGAGGTTGTGTTTCCGCAGATCTATGTGTCTACACCTTACCCCGGCGCGAGCCCTAAAGACATCGAAAATTTGATCACCAAGCAGTTGGAGAAACAAATGAAGTCGATCTCGGGCGTGAAAAAAATCAAGAGCATGTCCGTGCAGGATTATTCCAGTGTGATCATCGAATTCAGAACAGATGTTTCCATACCGGAAGCGAAACGCGAAGTGAAAGATGCGGTGGATCGAGCTAAACCCGATCTGCCCAGCGATCTGCCGGACGATCCGCAGGTTATTGACATAGACATTTCTGAGTTTCCGATCATGTTCATCAATTTGTCGGGCGACTACGACCTTCAGACACTGAAGCGGTATGCTGAACAAATGCAAGACAGGATCGAGGGTTTGAAGGAGATTCGAAGGGCTGACATTGTGGGCGCGCTAGACCGCGAAATTCAAATCAACGTCGACTTGTACAAAGCCGCAAATGCCGGCGTAAGCATGAACGATATTTATGGAGCTATTGCCGGCGAAAACGTTATTGTTCCCGGTGGTCAGCTTTCCGTAGGCGGCATGAAACGCTCTCTTAGTGTTCGCGGTGAATACACCAACGCAGATCAGATTGCCAATACCATAGTAGGTTCTATTCGCGGTGCCAAGATCTACTTGAGAGATGTGGCGGAAGTCGTTGATACAAACAAAGAACAGGAAAGCTTTGCACGTTTGGACAAAAAGAATGTTGTGACGCTGAACATTGTAAAACGAAGCGGTGAAAACCTGATCCACGCCTCTGATAAGATCACGGAGATCATTCAAGACTACAAGGAAAACATTTTTCCGAAGGGCCTTGAAGTAACGATTACGGCCGATCAGTCGGAGAACACACGTACTACATTGCACGACCTGATCAACACCATCATCATCGGATTTATTCTGGTGACGATCATCCTGATGTTCTTCATGGGAGCCACCAATGCGATATTTGTCGGCTTATCCGTGCCGCTGTCGAGCTTCCTGGCTTTCCTGGTATTTCCGGGAATTGACTTCACCCTGAATATCATGACGCTTTTCTCATTCTTGCTGGCACTGGGTATTGTTGTGGACGACGCCATTGTCGTGATCGAAAATACACACCGAGTATTTGACAACGGAAAGGTGCCCATTCGCAAAGCAGCCAAGATTGCCGCGGGCGAGGTATTTCTTCCCGTATTCTCAGGTACTATGGTGGTACTGGCGCCATTCATCCCGCTTGCATTCTGGCCCGGCGTGATCGGCAAATTTATGATGTATCTGCCGGTAACATTGATTATCGCCCTGGTCGCTTCGCTGATTGTTGCTTATATCTTTAACCCCGTGTTTGCTGCTGACTTTATGAAGCCGCACGACGAAGAACACCACGCCGACGGAACAAAGAAGTCCAAATTTTCAAAAGGCTTCAAGGTAACGGCCATCGCTTTTGCAGGCTTCGCGCTGATGTCTTACGTGATCGGAGCTATTGGACTTGGAAATTTTGCGGTGTTTATTTTTATCGTATATGCCCTCCATCACTTTTTCATTGAAAGTGTGATCAAGAAATTCCAAACCAATGTTTGGCCCGCAGCTCAGCGTGGTTATAAGAGATTTGTAGAACGCTGCTTGCGTGGCTATCGCCCCGTGTGGATTGCCGCGAGTTTGGTTGTATTGTTTGTATTCACTGTCGTCTTTTTCGGGATGCGTAATGTTGCTGTCGTTTTCTTCCCCAAAGGAGATCCCAACTTCGTGTACACTTATATCCGGATGCCGATCGGTACAGATCAGCGTGTGACCGACTCGGTCACCAGTATCGTAGAAGACCGGGTAATGGCGGTGTTAGGAAAAGACAATCCGATTGTTGAGTCTGTAATTTCAAATGTGGCCATTGGTGCGTCAGAAGACCCTTCCCAAAGCGGAGTAAGTCCTCACCTGGGCAAAGTAGGTGTGGCATTTGTTAAATTTGCAGAGCGTGATGGTAAATCTACGAGCGAATATCTGGATAAGATTCGCGAAGCCACAAGAGGGATAAAAGGAGCCGAGATCTCTGTTGATCAGGAGCAGGGTGGGCCGCCCACAGGAAAACCCGTTAATATTGAAGTTGCTGCCGAAGACTTCGATGTATTGGTAGCCTCGGCTACAAAATTAAAGCGATACCTCGATTCGCTGCAGATACCCGGTGTAGAAGAGATCAAGTCTGATTTCCAGGCCGACAAGCCTGAGATCGTGATCTCCATCGATCGGGAGAAAGCAAACCGCGAGGGAATTTCCACCCGCGACATTGGCCGTGCCTTGGGTACAGCTGTTTTCGGTGCCGAAGTTTCGAGATTCCGGGATGAAAACGACGACTATCCTATCGAACTCCGAATCAAGAAAGAACAGCGCAATGATGCCAACACGTTGCTGGCCCTGCCGATCATTTTCCAGGATATGGCGCAAGGCGGCAAGGTGCGCCAGGTGCCGCTCGCTTCAATAGCCACGGTTGAGTACTCCAACAGCTATGCAGGTATCAACCGCATCAACCAGAAACGTGTCATCACCTTGCAATCCAACATTCTTGGGGGATTTAATCCCAATGAAGTGGTTGCTCAGGTGACGGAACATATGAACGCCTTCAATCCTGCAGATGGTGTTACCATTAAGA
>JBMOKS010000286.1:0-2220 GCA_049324355.1 Bacteroidota bacterium | reverse complement strand
GATTTATCACGCGGGCGATTCTCAAAGATGAAGCGGTATTGCATGTCACTGAAAAACCTCTTATCACCAACTTTTATACCTCGGGCAATTCAAAGATCATCCAGCTTTCTACCCTGGAAACCTCCGTTTCGCAATAGTGCCGCGTCATCTTGCCCTGACGATGATACTATGTTGCCTTCTAAAATTTGGATTTTAAATTTCCCGATCTCTTGAAAACATATTTTCTTTTTATCTTCATCTTCCATGAAGCCGGAAAAGAAAACAGCAAGGTATGTTCTTCTTAAAAAATTATTATACGCTTTCCTCTACTGCTTCTATCTTTTTCTGGCCGTGTTGTTTTTACTGGAGGTTATCTACCGCTATCAGTGGGTCGACTTTTTTCGCACTGAGCTGAGGGTGTTGAACAAGCCGGAAGTTCTTCGGCAGGCGGATGGCAGGAAAACCATTCTTATCGGCGGAGATTCGTTCACTGCATTTATGCCCGGGTATGCACAACACCTGCTCGAACACAACATTCCGGATCACCGCGTCATCAACTCGGCGGTGACGGGCACGAGTATCGTTGAAGCTTCCTTTATCATGCCGAAGAGGATCAAGGCGTTTCATCCGGATATTTTTATTTATCAGATCTATGCAGGCAATGATCTGATGGATATTCGCCATGAAAAAAACATGAACGAGATCTCATGGGTTCGCAATCTGTATTGGTGGTTGTCGGAAAGAATTCATGTTCTCTGGTACGTCAACTACAAAGCAGGTCAATGGAAGGCACGCTTATCTCCAACCGAAGTACCCTCTGGTCGCGACCAATTTAATGTGACACTATACTCACGCCGCGAAAAACTATGGGCCATGGCCGATCCTTTTCTGATCAGCAATTCAGTGTTGTTAAAAAATAAGCGAGCACAGGACCTGGAGATACTGCTGCAGAAACTCGACGAGGTGATCGGGCAACTAAAATCCGGAAGCCAGGTTTATATTCTGGTAATCCCTAACAAGGCGCAGGTTAACGAAAACTATTATGATCAACTAAAAGCCATCGGTTATCAATTTGATGGTGGGTTTAGCACGGACGTTGATAGTTATCCATTTATTGAAAAAATTCAATCGTATTTCTTCAACCGGAGCCAGGTTACAGTGATCAATCCACTGCCCGCTTTGCGTGAACACGACATGCCAGGCCATAGGCTGTACTTCGCCAACGACGAGCATCTCAATGAAAAAGGTCATGTTGTTTTGGCAAGCTTTATAAGACCTTATCTGGAAGAGCGGCAATAGATGTCATTCTAACTTCTTAACTTGAGGACTATACACCTTATTTTATGTATCAATTCGAAAAAGTAAGTTCGCAGGAAGCCATCAAGATGATGGGCCACGCCATTGTTGAAGCGGGAAAGATCAACAAGCACATCGCCATTGCTGTTTGTGGTCCCGAGGGTGAACTCATTTGTTTCATCCGGATGGATGGCGCCAGTCCTGCCGCCTCAAAAATTGCCCAAAACAAAGCCTACACCTCGGCGCGCGACCGGAAGTCTACGCGCGAAATGGGATCTTTTATGCATGAACACCACAGACCACCCGGATTCTGGGGCGACAGCGGCATTACCGGATTCGGTGGTGGCGTTCCCATTTTACAGGACGGAAAAGTAATTGGTGGCATAGGCATCAGTGGACTATCTGAAGACGAAGACGAACGTATAGCCAAAGCCGCGATACAAAGCGTATACGGAAGAGTTCATGATAACTAAATAATCAAAATTGAAATCTTGCACCTTAAACCGCATCTGCGCTGCGGAATTCGGAAGGAGTCTTGCCGGTAATCTTTTTAAATGCTGTATTGAATGATGACTTGGAGTTGTATCCAACCTGTTCGGCAATTTCCTCCACTTTGATATTTCGTTTCTGTATCAAGAGACGTTTGGCTTCGTCAACACGATATTCGGCCGTCATCTCGAAAAAATTCTTGCCCAGGCCCTCGTTAATAACCTGTGATAAAATATGTGTGGTAGTTCCAATCTGTTTTGCCAATTCAGGCAATGAAAAGTCGGGACTTAAAAACGGTTTTTCGGCCTGCATGACCTGACGAAGTTTCTGCAGAATGTTTTGTTGCTGATCGCCGGTGACGAGCGAGCCTTTGTATTTTTGGATATCGTCCAGTGTAGCTTGCCTGAAAAATCCAGACTGCCGTATCACACCAAAGCTATTGAGATAAACGCTGAT
>JBMOKS010000285.1:0-2222 GCA_049324355.1 Bacteroidota bacterium | reverse complement strand
TCATCTTCCTTTGGCATTGCGCTGGCTAAGAAACACGGCACAAGATTTCACATCCTCCACATATCGACCGCGAAGGAGACCACTCTGTTTGATAACAGCCTGCCCTTGGAAAAGAAAAAGATCACAGCGGAGGCGTGTATACATCACCTGTGGTTCAATGACTCTGATTATCAGCGCTTGGGTACACTGATCAAGTGGAATCCGGCCATCAAAACGGAGAATGACCGCCAGGCTATCTTGCACGCCGTACTCGACGACCGTATCGACGTGATTGCCACAGACCACGCTCCCCATACGATCGAGGAGAAACGAAACAGCTACTTTAAAGCCCCTTCGGGTGGGCCGCTAATCCAGCACAGTTTACCGGCCATGCTTCAGCTTGCTCTCCAAGGAAAGATGTCTGTAGCGAAAGTGGTTCAGAAAATGAGCCATCATCCGGCTATTTTATTTCAGATCAGCAAGCGCGGATTCATACGGGAGGGATACTTTGCTGATCTGGTGCTGGTAGACCCTAAAAGTCCCTGGAGAGTGGATAAAACGAACATCTTGGCCAAATGCGGCTGGTCGCCGATGGAGGGACAGGAATTTAGCGCTAACGTCACCCATACTTTTGTTTCAGGCCATTTGGCTTATGAAAACGGAAAATTTGACGAAAGCCAAAAAGGCGAAAGGCTGACTTTTAGCCGGGATTAATTTTTTAGGCTTTTTGTTATTTTGAGCGGAGTCTCTAAATTTGCAGTCCTTAAAATAGCGGGATACGCCCTAATTTTGAGGAAATGGTGAATGTAGTTCAGTTGGTTAGAACGCCAGATTGTGATTCTGGAGGTCGCGGGTTCGAGTCCCGTCTTTCACCCGAAAAGAGGCTTTCCGTTTTGGAAGGCTTCTTTCGTCTATCACGGGCCCAATAAAAATGTCTTCTTCTTCAATCACTACTGCGTTGGATTGAAGCTGGGCTGCCCACAACGATAAATTGACCACACTCAACCCTGCAAGGATCAGTACACTTAGTCCGGGTGAAACGGGCTGATCTTGATCCAATAAAGCAAACGATCGAGCCCCTGCGCTATAGCGCACCACCAAAAACGTCATTGACACACGAATGAAAGTTTGAAGTGCTCGCATTCATCATTATAAATAATGCGCAAAGCGGTGGTGTCCAACCAAGTTGCGCATGCTGATCCCTGTCTTTCCGATTTCTGCAGCGTAAGGCACAATCCGGCCGAGCCACTGTTCCATTTTGACATAGTCGCGACAGGTCCTCACCGAGAAGTTCATGGGTGTGTCTGGCACGAGTCAGCCGAGTGGATGCGCTTGATTTACATGCCGGGGCGTCTTGAACTGACCGAAAAGTTTTAGGTTCCTCCGTTTAAAGAATCGCATTCGCTTTTTAAGATTGAATTGTTTAACTCAGATTATAAATCCTCCACCATATGGACCAGCGCATTATTAATCTATTTGATGAATACACGCACAAGCCTTTAACCCGAGAAGAATTCATCACCAGGCTTATTAAACTTACCGGCAGCGCGGCGGCAGCCATGGCGGTTTTACCGTTATTGGAAGTGAATTATGCTAAGGCTGAGACCATTCCTAAGCAAGACGATCGTATCGAAACGGAACGTGTCACATACGATGCAGGCGGCATAATGATGAAGGCCTATTTGGCAAAGCCTAAAGGTCAGGGCAAGTTCGCCGCTGTTGTTGTGGCGCACGAGAACCGCGGACTCAATCCTCACATCGAAGATGTTACGCGTCGTATGGCATTAGAAGGTTTCATTGGACTGGCGCCCGATGCATTGTCCCCGCTCGGTGGAACACCCACTGATGGTGATCAGGCCCGGAATATGTTTCAGCAGCTCGACGCTGCTAAAACGGTCGACAACTTTGCGAAGGCTTTCGATTATCTGAAGACGCGAAAAGATTGTAATGGTAAATTCGGATGTGTTGGGTTTTGTTGGGGCGGCGCTATGGCCAACAATCTTGCCGTTCGCGTGCCTGATCTTCTGGCTGCAGTTCCATTCTATGGCCGGCAACCCGAAGCTGCTGAGGTGCCGAAGATCAAAGCGGAACTTCAACTTCATTATGCTGGCATGGATGAACGTATCAATGCAGGCATCGCTGCCTACGAAGAGGCCCTGAAAAATTCCGGCAAAAAATATCAACTATTCATGTACGATAGCGCACAGCATGCGTTTCATAATGATACGGCACCTACCCGATAC
>JBMOKS010000284.1:0-2226 GCA_049324355.1 Bacteroidota bacterium | reverse complement strand
AAAGCCATTCGGCCAATACGACCAAATCCATTGATACCTACTTTAGTCATTTCTTTAAGAGTTTAAATTATGGGTTTAAAATTTTCGCAAGCCAAAAATAAGGCACTGCAATCAATTCGCCTTGATAAAAATCATCCTTTTGAAAAAATTTTATTGCAGAGGTTTGCATATTCAAAACACCTACCTATCTTTGCACACCTTTTTGAAAGAACAACAAGGGCAACACACAAAACAGTTCACTCACACACAAAAAAACCTCAAAAATGGTCCGTTCGTCTAGGGGTTAGGACACCAGATTTTCATTCTGGTAACACGGGTTCGATTCCCGTACGGACTACAATTAACAAAACAAAAATCAGCAAACCTCCTAAATAGAAATGTTTAGGAGGTTTTTTGTTTTTAAGACCACCTAAAAGAGTCATCTGAAATCAAATTGTAGGTGGAGAATTCGGGAGTAAAATAAAACTCAAAAAGGCGACTCCCGAATACGGACTTAATAGTTTGATAATGAGCCGATTCAGTTCTTGAACATCTAGATTTCTAGCAATAACAAACCTATTTTCAATTTAAACCTGGTGAGTTTTGAGCAAAACATTTAGTCAGCTATTCTTTGTTAGAAAAACTAAAAGAGATGAAGCATTAGGGAATGTGTTTCTTCGAATGACGGTCAATGGAATTCGATCAGAAGTTTCTCTGCATAGAGAGATAAAGTTGGTGCAATGGTTAAGTGCGCGCGGTATGGCTATTGGTAATACTCGTGATATTAAAGAATTGAATCAATACTTGGAAACTGTGCGAGTGCGAGTGTTTGAGATTCATAGAACTTTGTAGGCAATGATCAAGAGTTCAACGTTCAGATGATTAAATAAAAATTCCTAGGGACAAAGAAGAAGCAGTCCTATAACCTCTTAGAGATTTTTCAAAAGTATAATGAAAAGTTTGAGGCGCTCACAGGAATTGAGTGCTCAATTCAAACATTAAAAAATTTAAGAAGTGTAAAGAATCACTTGCTGGTTAATTTAAGATGCATGATCATAAACGTGATATTTGCAATTGTGAACTTGATTGTGCGTTTCACTCAAGAGTTAGTCTGGTGGGTAAAAATATCTCCGCCATCATACACCTTGCACTGCCACCACCATTTCGCTCAATAGTATCTAAACTGGAGTGGATAATAGCGTTGTGCATCTCGAGCTTCTTCACCTGATCAAGCTGCAACGATTGGTACGCCTGTGTTGACATGATCAGAAACTTAACTCCGCTTTTATTTTCCACCTGGAGCATGTTTCCGGCGAAGTGGTTCATTTGATCTAATGAGATCTCAATAATCTCTTTATTACTTTTCTCAATTACATGTAGCACATTCTTCCGCTCTTGTACATCGCCTATGGAGTCAATACAAATGATTACATATCGATCAGCGACACACATCATCACGTTGGTGTGGTAAATGGGGAAGCCTTTTGCGTCAAGTGCGGTAAAAGCTACTGGTGTATACCCCATTTGCCTGGAGAAATCATTCAACACATTTAGATCCGTCCGTTGAGACAAACAGGCGTAAGCCAATTTGTTTTCCCTGTCTAGGACCATACTGCCGGTGCCTTCTAAAAAAGCATGATCAATTTCGTGAACGGACAAATCGATTTGTCTTATAATTTCAAATTTTTTTTTCAATTCTTGGATAACGTGAGGTTTGCGTTCCCGCCTTCTGTTTTCAGCATACATGGGATAAAGCACAATGGTGGCATCATCATGAAATGAAATCCAGTTATTCGGAAAAATAGAATCCGGAGTATAGGGATCATGTGTGTCATCCAGTACGGTTACGTCTATGCCGTTTTGTTGAAGGAGCTCAACAAAATTATTAAACTCCAGCAATGCTGCGTCCTGTGCATTCTTGTCGTGCGTAGATTGAAAAGCATTGTTAACAGCTGTCTCGGCATTAAATGTAAAATTCACTGGCCGAATCATTAACAAGTGGGATGTGGTCTGCATAAATTCTATTTATTTAATCCTTCAACTTTGTCTCTTAATAAGGGCATACTCATACAATGAAATCCACCCCTTGCACGCGAAAGCTCAGCAGAAGGCATCAATATCAACGTATCTTGTATTTCGGGTATGGATATTTTCTTTGACTCCAATTCTTCCAATAGGTCATGCACCGCAATGGCACGGAATCCATTCGCCTTAAAAGCTTCTGTTGTTTTATCATTGCGATCATAA
>JBMOKS010000283.1:15154-19943 GCA_049324355.1 Bacteroidota bacterium | reverse complement strand
GCATAAAGCTCCGCACCGTATGAATCTCCGTGATACCAATTTTTTGAATAATGGTAGCGTTACTTTTTTCCACATCTTCGCCGAGCCCCCACAGAACAAGTTCAATTTCATCTTTTAAAATAACGATCTCTCGCTGGTGTTGCTTGCTCTGTACCGAAAGTATGTTTTGAAGATCGTGAATGATGATATCAAAATTTGAACTGGCTTGCTCGATCCTGCTGATCACGTCGTGATTCAACTGGCCATGAATATTCTCTTTGTCTAGTATGCTGATCAACCCCTTCAATTGTGCTATCGGTGCACGTACGTTGTGCGATAGAACATATGAGAAATGTTCGAGATCTTCGTTGCGTTGGGTTAATGCTTCAACCACGCCACGAAGTTCTTTTGTTCGTTGACTGACTTCATTTTCCAGACCTTCGTTCAGGTTGCGGATGGCTTCATTTCGTTCTGTGAGCGCCTGGTTCACACGCTGCTTGTGAACATTGCGCCGCCAGAGCATGATCAGAAATGAAATGATCATAGCACCAACGGCCCAATAGAGATAGGTCAGGCGGCGCCTGGCCTCCAACTCGGCTTTTTGGATCTTGAGCTCGGCTTCTTTTTTCTCCAGCTGCGATAATTGCTTACGCCGGTCGTACTCAAAGCGGATATTGTTCACCAGGTTGGTTTTTTCGCCGTTGTTGATACTGTCGTTGAGGGCCAGTACGACTTCCAGATGATCGAGTGCCTTGGCCCACTGCTGGTTTTGCTTGTACATCTCGTACAATGTAATATTGACGTCACGAATAATGCCCCTGTTGGCGGAGGCTTCTGCATGTTGAAGTCCCAACCTGCCGTATTCAAAAACTTTTACGTTGTCATTGAGCTTGAGATACATCATAGCCAGATCATTGTAAGCCGATGCCAACCCATACGCATCATTCACCTCTGCGCAAACCTTGATCGACTTCTCGAAATATTCTTTCGCCCGCTCGAAGTCATTTTGAGCGACATATACATTGGCAATGTTGTCGTAAGCATACGATTCCAGCAACTTGTCGTTTACGACCACGCTACCTTGCAGTGCTAACTTGTGATACTCCATGGACTTGTCATACTGACCCGCCCGGTAGTACACGTCGCCCAGCAACTGGTAACTGATGTATACTTCCCGCATGATACTGTGCCTTTTGAAAATGGCCAACGCCTGATTGAAGTAGGAGAGGGCGGTTTCGAAATCCCTTAGGTCGGATGAAAACTTGCCGAGATTGGAGAAGCACATGGCCTGGCCTATCTCATCGTCGAGAGCTTCATAGAGTTCAAGCGCATTGATATATGCTTCCATCGACTGTGGCAATATGGTTTGCAGCCGATAGTATCTGCCCAGATAGAAATATGACCTGGCTATGGACGACGAATCATTGGCCGAGATAGAGAGACGCAAGGTTTCGTACAATACCGCATACGCTTGTCCGAAATTTCGTTGTGTAAGGTTGATCTCAATCAGCAGAAACAGGCTGGCCATGCGTCGCTTATTATCATGTTTGTTCTTTGACCTTAAATGAGCTTCGTTTGCGTATGCTAAAGCCTGCTCATATTGGTTCAGATTCTTGTAGTGACCGCCTAAAGAAATAAGCGTTTCTACTCTGGACGTATCCGCGAGCGCTGGATCGTGCAAAACGAGTAACAGGCTGTCAATCTCTCTTCGTTCTTGTGCCGGACATACGAAAGGAAAAACACTGAGAAGGGTAAAACATATTTTAAACAAACCTTTCAGCATGTCTGGATTGGGTTACTACAATTTAAACAATTATCGAGCTATGCTCAACTATAATACACTCTTTCATTCTTTTCGAGCAACAGTGGCACGAACCTCTCTCATGGAAAAGATAGAACAGGCGCTTTTGAATAGATAAGTTCGTTGGGTACAATTTCTAATTATTGAACCAACTGTAACAATACTTCTGCATTGTTCACACTCCCCGAGAAATATTCGAAGAACTAAACGCTCTTGTAGCTTATCTATAAGGCGATTTTATTCAACATTTTTTCGAGCTTTTTAAAGTTGTCTTGTGCGTCAGATAAATTTAGGGTCTGCAAAAAAACATCTTAAAAAATCATCGTTTACTTCAAGAAGTGTTTTTGTATTCACTGATTATGATGGGCCTTTTTCAATTGAAATTCAATGTAAGGATGAATGTCTAGGTCAAAAAAATTACGGTCACAAGGCTCCAATTTTGAATTTAAAATCGGATATTTATACTCAATGTGTCTATGTGTGTACCTGATCTAGCAAGGTTTTTAAGTCTTAAGTTTGGCTAAGTGAAAACACCATTTGTTCTATTCGTAACACTTTTTGCTATTCAAGTTTCAGTGGCGCAAGGGACATTCACCTCTTCTGCTGCTGGAAACTGGAGCTCAACCGGTACCTGGACACTCAGTTCTGGGTCTGACGCCGACGGAATTCCTGATTCTAATGATGATGTTATACTGGCTACCGCCATTAAGGTGAATATGGATGGTAATCACTCCTGTAATAATCTGACCATGAATGGAACCTCGGAGTTGGATTTTACCACTAATAACAGAACGCTTTTTGTCAATGGCAACATGACCATGAATGGGACAAGCCAGGTCACCGGAAATACCAACACTCGTATTTTAAGTTTACTGGGTAACTTTACAATACCGGCCGGCCAAACAGGAACCATTGGCGGAATTCAGTTTACACAGGCCCTTACGCAAAGTTTTACAATCTCCGGTACGTTTAATCCCGCGAGTAACATCGGTACCAAGACCCTTGGTAATGTTGTCATCAACTCGACAGGCAGTTGGAATGCAACATCGAATGAAACATACAGCGTTCAGAACTGCCTCTTGAGAGACGGTTCCTTAATTGACGGAAGCTCAACAGCGATTTTAAACGTTCTGGGAAATCTTACGGTCTCTCCCGGTATTGCCGGGGCTTCCAGTAGCATCGGAAGGATCACGCTAACCGTGACCGGTACAACGACGGTTAACAGTTACCTCTTATTTACAACCTCGGCCAGCGGTACGAAAACCTTCAACAACACAATCACTGTCAACACCGGTGCCACCTGGGATGACGTCATTGGTGAAGACTATGTTGTAAATTGTAACATTGTCAATTATGGATTGTGGCCTGTACCCACCGGAGGTACGGGAAGGTATGATGTTACTTCAGGCGGAAGTTATACCTATTCCGGAACCAACGAAATCGGGATGACCCAACTCCGACTTCAAGCAGGTTCTACCGTTACCAACCTTGGCAACTTACATCTCACCAAATCGAACAGCGACGGTCTCTCCCTTAGCGGTGGATCAACTTTTGTCAATGGCAATGGCGGATATTTGAAGTTAACATCCGAACAAACACCCATCAGTGCGGGAGGTACAAATGTTGTCAACTTTGCAATAGCTACCAATACCGTTGAATATGCTTATGCCGGAAATCAAAATGTTTATAGCACCACCTACAGCAACATGATCTGCTCCAATGGTGGAACCAAGAATGTCGACAACGACGTCACCGTTAATTCAACGCTTACGATAACGGGTTCAACGATCGTAGATGTTGACAACGGGGCAAGCATGGACGGTACAGCCAACCTCGTCATGACGGGCACAAGTCAACTGAACATTGCAAGTGCAGGCACAGTTCCGGAGTTCACCGGAGCATCGCATTCACTGGCAGCGGGAACCACCATCGAGTTTAGCCGTGGGGATGTACAAACAGCAGCAAGCAGCGCCAGCTATCCCTATCAGAATGTTTTGATTTCAGGTGGGGGCGGATCGGCGGTCAATATGTCGGCAGTCACGCTTATTCAGGGAGATCTTTCGTTTACCAATAACGGCACCATGACCAACAACGCCGTGCTCACGGTCGCCGGCACCCTGGATTATAACAGTAATGGCACTACAACATTAGCCAATAATATCACAGTAGGGAGTTTTAGTATTTCCAATGGTACGTTTACCTACAGCAATAGGACCATTACCGTGAATGGAGATGATGGCACCTGGACAAACAACGGTTCTAATACATTGACGACGAATGCCTCCAGCCAGGTCATATTCACAACAGGATCTGATCAATTAATCACTGGCACAACCGCGACCACGTTTCCCAATCTCACACTCAACAACAGCAATGGCGTAACGCTTTCAGGCGTTAATGCGACAGTATCGGGTACGCTGACGTTGACAACAGGAAATCTTTTGACGGGTTCCAATATCATGATCATTCCCTCCGGTGGAACCGTTTCGCGCACGAATGGATTCGTGGAAGGCAATCTGCAGAAATTTGTGGCTACCGGAGCAACATCGGTCACCTTTGAGATCGGCACCGGCACCATATACTCACCGGTTGATGTGACCTTTGCTTCCGTTTCAGTGGCTGGCAGTTTGATTTGTTCCGCAACAGCGGGAGACCATCCCGATGTGAACGGTTCTAACATCGAACCGAACCGGAGTGTTAACCGGTATTGGACACTCACCAATAGCGCTATCACGTTTACAACCTACAGTGCAACTTTTAACTATGACGCGTCTGATAAAGATGTACTCGCCGATCATACCAACTTTCAGATCAAACGCACCGACGGGGTAACCTGGGGTACCACCACCATTGGCACTCGTACGGCAACATCAACTCAATTTACAGGAGAAGCATTGGCTAACCTGCCCAATGGAAGCGCAAGAAGCTTTGCCTGCGGCGAACTTATCAATACGTCGGGTGTATTCAACCGTGCTTCCGGAGCCAACAATTGGAATAACCTTGATACGT